>NZ_JBGGGR010000044.1:0-936 GCF_041276565.1 'Camptotheca acuminata' phytoplasma | reverse complement strand
GAATCGCTAGTAATCGCGAATCAGCATGTCGCGGTGAATACGTTCTCGGGGTTTGTACACACCGCCCGTCAAACCACGAAAGTTGATAATACCCGAAAGCAGTGGCTTAACTTTGTAAAAAGAGGGAACTGTCTAAGGTAGGGTCGATGATTGGGGTTAAGTCGTAACAAGGTATCCCTACCGGAAGGTGGGGATGGATCACCTCCTTTCTAAGGAAAAAAATCATCTTCAGTTTTGAAAAACTTAGGTTGAAAAAAAATTAAGTTTTTCTTTTTTAGGTTCTCCATCATTTTTAAAATGAGCCTATAGCTCAGTTGGTTAGAGCACACGCCTGATAAGCGTGAGGTCGGTGGTTCAAGTCCATTTAGGCTCACCAATATTTAAATTTGAAAAATAACTTAAAAAAAGTTCTTTGAAAAGTAGATAAACATGCCATATAATCTCTATTTAAATTGAAGGAATTAAGGGCGTACAGTGGATGCCTTGGCACTAAGAGCCGATGAAGGACGCAATTAACGGCGATACGCCATGGGGAGTTGTACATGAATGCAGATCCATGGATTTCCGAATGGGGCAACCTACTACAACAATCTTGTAGTGTTTTGATTAATTTAATCAAAAAGGGAACGCAGTGAACTGAAATATCTAAGTAACTGCAGGAAAAGAAAGTAATAACGATTCTGTTAGTAGTGACGAACGAACGCGGAATAGCCTAGATACCATTTACTAGTTACCAAATAGGAAAAAACTTGAAATTTTTGGAAAGAAATACCAAAGAAGGTGACAGTCCTGTAAAGGAAAATTTCCTATCTAGGGTATCTGAAAAGTACGGCGAGACACGAGAAATCTTGTCGGAACATGGGAGGACCATCTCCTAAGGCTAAATACTCCTTAGTGACCGATAGTGAACTAGTACCGTGAGGGAAAGGTGAAAAG
>NZ_JBGGGR010000043.1:0-982 GCF_041276565.1 'Camptotheca acuminata' phytoplasma | reverse complement strand
GTAGCGAAAGTGTTATATAAAGCAGTTGAAATCAATAAAGTTACTAATAAAAATATTTTTTTTCTTTGAATAAACTAGTACCCATTTTTAAAGCTAACAAAGATGATAAATGAGATTTAACATTGTTTAATGGAATTGTTTCTATTTTTTCGGGAGTTCCAGAAGTAGGAATAAAAAATTTTTGATAAGAATTAGAATCAGATTCCATTTTTTGAGAAATAGACTTAAGCATTTCTTCAGTTAAAACTTGGCCTTTTAAATCATATTTTAATTTATTGTTTGTTTTATTTGTAGCTTGTAATTCAGCATTTCTAGATAAATCAGCAACTATTTGACCATCTTTAACTTCGATAACTCGATCTCCGAATTTAAAAGCGTTTTTTTTATCATGAGTAATAACTACAATAAGTTTTTCTTGAGACATTTTTTTTAAAAAATTAAAAATAACTTCTGTAGTTTCAGAATCTAAATTTCCGGTTGGTTCATCACAAAACACCACATCAGTTTTTTTAATGAAAGCACGAGCGATAGCGACTCTTTGTTGTTGGCTCCCGGATAATTCATTGATTTTTCTTGTTTCAAAACATTCTAAATCGACACTTGTTAAAATTTCGTTAATTAAAGAAGGATTTGTTCTAGTTCCTTGTAGTTCTAAAGATAAAGCAATATTTTGACCCACTGTCAAATCAGAAATTAAGTTAAAATCTTGAAAAACAAAACCGACCATACTATTACGATAATTATCATAATCGTTATTTTTGAAATTCAAAAAAGAATTATTATAAATTTGGATATCTCCTCGTTCGAAGTCGTCCATGCCGCCTAATAAATTTAATAAAGTTGTTTTTCCGCTTCCTGATTTTCCTAAAATAAAAACAATCCCTGTGTTAGGTAATTGAAACGAAATATCTTTTAAAATATCCGTACGATAACCTAATTTAGATGTGTAACTTTTATTTAAATTGATTATATTAAACATAAA
>NZ_JBGGGR010000042.1:0-1016 GCF_041276565.1 'Camptotheca acuminata' phytoplasma | reverse complement strand
CAGATAAAACAGCAGTATCAACACCAGCAGCAGATAAAACAGCAGTATCAACACCAGCAGCAGATAAAACAGCAGTATTAACACCAGCAGCAGATAAAACAGCAGTATCAACACCAGCAGCAGATAAAACAGCAGTTTAACACCAAGTAGAACAGCTAAATAACATACTTAATAGGCAAAACATTATTACAAATGTTTTGCCTATATTTTTATCTTTTTTATTTATTTATTTTAGTATTAAAATTTTTTATTTTAATTTATTTTTTCTGGATATTTTGATAAAAAATAATATCCAGAAAAAATAAGTTTCATCTTTTTGAAAAAAAGATAAATTATAAGAAAAATATATTTTAAAAATAATATATAAATTAAAAAATATTAATTTTAAGAAAATTTTCAATATAAAATAATTATTTTTTTAAAAAAATTATAAAAAATAGAAAAATTAATATTTTCTCAAATTTTGAAAAAAATATTAATTTTGATAACTCATTTATAAAACAAAGATATTAAAAATATCCAACATCAAAAAAGGACATTTTTGTGATTGCATTCAAAAAAAGTTCGAAATTACTTATATTTTTAATTATGTTATTTTGTTTATTTCAAAAAAATTCAATATACGCTTCAGAAAATAAAACTGATAATAAAGTTATACATGTTTTGTTAGAACAACCATATCCTTATATTTCAAAAGCACAATTAGTTAATTTTTATACCTTCAAAAAAATATCTCAAATGTTAAAATTAAATGATTATCCTGGTTATAATGCTGGACCTGATAATAAGTTGAATGTAAAAATTAAAAATACACCTTCTAATTTATTAGGAGTTTATTTTGACGGAGGAAAAAGAAAACGTAAAGATGATTTTTTTACTTTAGAAGACTTAAGAGAATTATCAAAAAAATCTGATGTTAAAAAGGTTTATTTTTTTTACGACAATACTGATTATTGTGATTTAACTTTAGAACTTCAATTTGATAAACAAATTGATTTTCCTACTAATAATAAAAA
>NZ_JBGGGR010000041.1:0-1098 GCF_041276565.1 'Camptotheca acuminata' phytoplasma | reverse complement strand
TATTGGGACAGCGCTGGTGCAAACTCGCAATGAGGGTGAAGTCTACAAACTTCAAGTGGAGCTGGAGGAGTTGCGATTGCAACTTGGAATAGCGGAGTCCCGTGCTGAGGACCTTAACCACAAATGGTTAAAGTCTTTTTTCTACAGTAGCCACATTGGAGTCTGAACTGGGTGCTAAGAGGAAGAAGATTGCTGAGATGCGCCGGAAGTCCACTGATGACCAAGTTGTAGCATTGACCAACCTCTAGCACTCCCTCAGCGAAGCAAATGCTCAGTGTTTGAGAGAGAGAGAGAGAGTCGTGGCATCCCTCGAGGAGGAATTAGAACGATCCGAGAATGAATACATAGACTTTGGTTACCATAGGTGCATTTCTATGGTATCTAAAGTATATCCCAATCTGGATTGGGACCGAATTGAAGCAGAGGGAGAGGAAAAGCCCCCCATTCAGTCCTCGTACCTTCTTTTAGTCGAGAAGCTAGGACTTTCAAGCAAACTCCTCCAATGGAACCTCCCCCTTCCCCTTCTTCTATTGGGGACCAAACCCCTTCCGTTGTAATCCCCTCCTCTCCTCATGAGGGTTGACTTTTGTTATGAGATTATTGAATGTTCTGTCCTGTGAACTGGAGGTGTTCCACTTTCTTTATTGTAGCCTGTATTAGATATTTATATGTCATATAAAAGTTCTCCTTTTATAAGAGGAATTTTATTTGGAAGGGAAATGCTCCCGATCTTAATTCTGGAGGCCTGTTAGATGGAGAATATTTCTACCGGTAATGTCTCCTTAGGTGTTCCAAGTTCCATGGCCTAAACACCTTCTTTCCAAACATCTCTTATAGCCAACACATGGTTGATCTTATCATTTTGAGAATTTTATACGGGCCTTCCTAATTTGGGGCAACCTTTCCCAAGGCGGGACCCTTTGTATTTTGAAAAACTTTTCTTAGAACGAGATCCCCCTTTTCAAGGCTTTTTGTCGTGACCCCTTTGTTGTAAGTCTTAGAGTTCCTTCACTGGTAGGCTTCCATCTTAATTTGGGATTGTTCCTTTTTTTCCTTCTAAGAAGTCCAGACTTTGAGCTAAGGCTGCTTCATTCTAAG
>NZ_JBGGGR010000040.1:0-1305 GCF_041276565.1 'Camptotheca acuminata' phytoplasma | reverse complement strand
TATTTATTTAAATTTAATAAATAAATAATTTTAAATTTAATTCCGTTCTATAAAAATTAAACAGTTAATTTAGCGCGACCTTTTCTTCTTCTTTGAGAAAGTACGCGACAACCGCCAACAGTTGACATTCTAGATCTAAATCCGTGTGTTTTAATTCTTTTTATTTTACTAGGTTGATAAGTTCTTTTCATAAAAAATTATAAAACCTCTCATTTTGTTTAAAGGAATTTTTTAACTAAATAAAATTTCTTTTACTTTTTGATCATCTAATTTTTGAATAAATAAAGTTAAAAGTTCAATTGTATATTCAATATCTTTTTTATTAATAACAGAAGTATGAGAATGAATATAACGAGTTGGAATACTAATTACTACAGAAGCTGCTCCTTCGTTTTGTAAATGCATAGCTGAAGCATCTGTTTCACCGCCTGTAGGTTTCGGTTCTTGAAAAGGAATATTATTTTCGATAGCTGTTTGAATTAATGATTCTCTTAATTCTTTATGAGCGATCAAACCATAATCATAATAAGAAATTTGTGGTCCTTTGCCTAAAACTCGATTGCTTGCGTTTAAATCCCCTGGAGAATCGTCTGCAACGCCTGTATCTACTGCTATAGCCACTACAGGTTTGATTTTATTGGCACTTGTTGTAGCTCCTCTTAATCCTACTTCTTCTTGAACTGTAAAAGTTCCATAAAATTGATTAGGATTATTTTTTAATTTTTCAAGTACTTGCATAACTACTAAAGCGCCTACACGATTATCAAGAGCTTTCGCTACTATAAAATCTTGATTAGCTAAAAGTTCGAATTCACTATAAGGAGTGATCATATCTCCAATTTTAACACCTAATTTTTCAGCTTCTTCTTTGTTGTAAACACCTAAATCTAAAAATAAAGTTTTCATTTCAGGAATTTTACTTCTTTCTGAAAAAGGTAAAATGTGAGGAGGTTTAGCACCTGTAATCGCTGTTATAACGCTTTTTTTAGTGTGGATTTTCCATTTTTGAGCTAACATAACTCCTGTATACCAACCGCCTAAAGGTTGAAATTTAACGAAACCTTCTTTAGTAATTTCAGTTACCATTAAACCAATTTCGTCTACGTGACCAGCTAACATAATTTTAGGACCATTTAAACCTTTAGAAGCTATTAAACTACCTAAATTATCATGTTCGATTTTATCTGATATTTTTTCAACATTTTCTTTGATATATTTATTCACTTGTTTTTCTTGGCCTGAAACGCCATCTAACATAGTTAAATCTTTTAATTTTTTTAATAAATCTGACATAAAATAATGAAA
>NZ_JBGGGR010000039.1:0-1352 GCF_041276565.1 'Camptotheca acuminata' phytoplasma | reverse complement strand
CCTGACCGCCCCAATAAAGTGGTACCAGTTCTAAGTCCCATACAAAACAAAGTCAAATTATTTATTAAAAAAAATTAATAAATGATTTGACTTTTTTTATTTATGAATGGGAATAAAAAAAGTTGAATCAAAATAAAGGAGCTTATAAAATGTCAACAAAATAAAAAAAATTTTCATTTTTTAAAAAAATAAAATCCGCGAGAGATTCTTAAAGAATTTGATTTAAATTTGTTGATGTTTGTTTGACAAAAAAATATTTTGATTTTTAATTTTTTTGAAAAAGGTTTTTTAAAATGTTTGAAAGTTATTATTTAGTTAGTGTTTTATTTCTTCTGGTGATGTGTTTATGTGTTGAGTTGATGGTTTTTACCGTTTTATATTATCGGTTAGAACAAAAATTTAAAAAAAATCAGCTACGATGTATTCCGAATTATTAGCTTTGGTTCTTGAAAATTATGTCAAAACTGATTTATTAATAGACAAGGAGTTTCAGGAATTATACAACATCATCGTTGGAAAAACAATTATTTTAAATAAAAAAAATAAAAATTTAGTTCAACAAAAAAAAGGGATAAATAATGGCTAAATCAATATACGAGATTGAAGAAATTTTATACTATTTAAAAAATAAACCCAATTTTAGAATTTATTTAACTTACGCCAAAACTAATTACAATCTTAATTTTAATAATTTGTATTTGAATTACAGCGACATCCCAAAAGTTCAAAAATTATTAAATAACGACCCACATCCACCTTTCAAAATTCAAGGTGAACCTGATTTAAACAATAAATATTTATTCAATGATTACACAAAAGTTTTATTTATTCAAGATATGCCAAAGACGAACACAGAGGACAACTTAACAGTTCAAACCAAAAAAGATTTTTTTAAAGATTTAGAAATTTAAAATAAAAAAGATATTTTAATAAATTAAAAAATATGAAAAAAATAAAAACAAATACAGAGTTGATACAAATAAAAACTCCAAAATCAATTTTTAAAACTCGAGCCATTAATAAAATAACTATTTTTAACGAACAAGGAGTTTTAATACAAAAAATAGAGTTTTTTGAAGATGGAAAAATAGGAAAAATTATTAATTATCAACCGATTTATTTTTCTTTTTCTTTTTTTTAAAAAAATTTTTTTTAATTTTTTTATTTTTAATTTTTTTATTTTTTTGTTGACAATTTATTTTTTTGTGTTATCATTAAAACAATTAATAAATAGTTTTGATTTTGAAAAAATTATTTGTTTTTTTGAAAATTGTTAATTCATTTTTAAAAAATGCAAGTTTTTTTTTCAAAAGTGGGACTTACAAGCGGTACCGGTTTTCGGGTTCAGTACC
>NZ_JBGGGR010000038.1:0-1403 GCF_041276565.1 'Camptotheca acuminata' phytoplasma | reverse complement strand
TCCACTTTCCATTCTTCTTTTTGACCAAGATTGTATTTGCGAACTAGTTGGGGGTAATCAACTTCCTTTATCATCCCGACATCAAGTAGCCTCTGAACCTCTTCATTTATAATTTTATGCCCATCCCTGGCAAAGCTTCTCCTTTTTTAGCGTACTGGGGGATGATGTGGGTCCACTCTTAGCTTGTGATGATCAACTCAGAATTGATTCCTTTCATATCTTGAGTCTTCTAGGCAAAGGTTATCAAGTTTTTATGTAGGAAGGCACCCAATTCACGTTCTTCCCGTTCACCAGGTGATGCCCCTATCTGAAGCACCTTCTCGCTTTCCTTTGTGCTGAAAATTATCTTATTCGTTTCATCTCTAGGAGTCGTAGCGCTAGGATTCCCTCTAGGACTTAAGGGTTCGTCTATCACTTCTGGTGGCCAAACCCCCTCACAATCCAGGGAACCCCTGGTGAAGATCTTGACTCCCAGCCCGACTCTGTAATTGCCATTTAGTAGGACTCCCTTTCATAGCAATGGCATGGCATTCCCGTGTTGTATACTGACATCCATGCATGCTAATGATTTTACTATTATGTTCAAACTTCGTGCATTGGTGTAGCGTGGAAGTTATCGCCCCAAGTTTGTCAATCAAGGGTCTTCCTATGATCCTACTGTATGGGGAATTCTTGTCCACAATAATAAATTCTGTCATAATAGTCATATATGCTCGATCTCATTGCCAATCGTTGTCGGGAGCTTCAGGGCCCCAAAAGGAACAGTCAAATCCCCATTGATGCCAGCTATTACTGAAGTTGTAAGGAGCACATCCTTTTAGCTTTGGGATATGCTTTTTCGAATAACACATTGGTGGAACTTCCCGTGTTGACTAATACTCTTCTAACTTCGAAATTTGCTACCTTCATTGTTATGATAAGAGAGTCGGTGTGTGGGCAATGTACCATACGGGGATCTTATTCCTCGAACTCGATTCTTGGTATGGCTTTAGGTCGTTTCTTTATAGTGCTCACCTCAAGAGCTTGAGGCTCTACTTTGGCTTGTCTTGCATATCGCTTTCGGGCTCTATTTGAGCTCCCGGTTTGGGAGTCCGAAACATGCAAGACATTGATCACCTGGTGCTGGGGTCCCTTCTTATCCTCCATTTCTTCAGTCCTTTAACTTCCTCTTGGCGGCTGCCTCTCCATTCGATCACCAAACTTTTCATCCTTCAAAACATATTCCTGGAGTCTCCCTTTCCTAATATGACATTCCAACTTTTGTTTCAAGGTCCAACAATTATCTGTAGTGTGGTCATGATCCTTGTGGAACACACAGTACTTGGACTTGTCCCTCATCTCCGGATCCGCTCTGAATTTCCTGAGCCACTTTAAGTATTCCTTGCTCTGAATTCTTCTAAGGA
>NZ_JBGGGR010000037.1:0-1433 GCF_041276565.1 'Camptotheca acuminata' phytoplasma | reverse complement strand
CGTGAGGGAAAGGTGAAAAGAACCCCGGGAGGGGAGTGAAATAGATCCTGAAACTGTATGCCTACAATTAGTCAGAGCTCGTTAATGAGTGATGGCTTGCCTTTTGCAGAATGAACCGGCGAGTTATGATATACAGCAAGGTTAAGTTTTGAGGAACGAAGCCGCAGCGAAAGCGAGTTTTAAAAGAGCGTTTAGTTGTATGTCATAGACCCGAAACTGAAGTGAGCTAGCCATGAGCAGGTTGAAGTGTGGTTAATCCTACATGGAGGACCGAACCAGGACACGTTGAAAAGTGTTTGGATGACTTGTGGCTAGGGGTGAAATTCCAATCGAACTCAGAGATAGCTGGTTCTCCCCGAAATAGCTTTAGGGCTAGCGTTGATTTTAATGTTTTCATGAAGGTAGAGCACTAAATGAGTGATGGCTCCACCTCGGGGTACTGATCTCAATTAAACTCCGAATGTCATGAAAAAAATATCAGCAGTCAGACTGTGGGTGATAAGGTCCATGGTCAAAAGGGAAAGAGCCCAGACCTTCAGCTAAGGTCCCAAAATTAATGTTAAGTGGAAAAGGAAGTGGAGACGTTAAAACAGCTAGGAAGTTGGCTTAGAAGCAGCCATCTTTTAAAGAGTGCGTAATAGCTCACTAGTCTAATGACTTCGCGCCGAAAATTTATCGGGGCTCAAACATTATACCGAAGCTATGGATATTAACTTTTAAGTTGAATATGGTAGGGGAAGCGTTCTGATTTCAGTGAAGCTATAGCGGAAGCAGTAGTGGAGAGGTCAGAAGTGAGAATGCCGGTGTAAGTAACGAAAAGATAGGCGAGAATCCTATCCGTCGAAAACCCAAGGTTTCCAGGGGCAGGTTCGTCCTCCCTGGGTTAGTCAGGTCCTAAGGCGAGGTAGAAATACGTAGTCGATGGCAAGCAGGCTAAAATTCCTGCACTAAGAAAACAACTGATGGAGGGACAAAGAAGGCTAAGCACGCCCTTTATTGGATTAGGGTTGAAAGATTGAGTTTGAAAAGACAGGTAAATCCGTTTTTTCATTAAGAATGAGATCTGAAGGTAAGGTGACTGACGTCATACTTTCAAGAAAAGCTTCTAGGGTTAATTGTTTTTTTACCTGTACCGTAAACCGACACAGGTGGGAAGGTAGAGTATACTAAGACGCGCGAGAAAACTCTTGTTAAGGAACTCGGCAAAATTGCTCCGTAACTTAGGGATAAGGAGAGCTTTTATGTCAAAAGTAAAAGTCACAGAAAAGAAGCCCAAGCGACTGTTTATCAAAAACATAGGTCTCTGCTAAACCGTGAGGTGATGTATAGAGGCTGATGCCTGTCCGGTGCTGGAAGATCAAGAGGAGATGTTCGGGTTAAACCAAAGCATTGAATTGAAGTCCCAGTGAACGACGGCCGTAACTATAACGGTC
>NZ_JBGGGR010000036.1:0-1453 GCF_041276565.1 'Camptotheca acuminata' phytoplasma | reverse complement strand
TTTTTTTTTTTTTTTATTTATAATTATTTTAAGTTTGAATTTACCAAACTAAAAAAATATTAAAGAAAGGATAAAAAAATTAAGTTTGAATTTACCAAACTAAAAAAATATTAAAGAAAGGATAAAAAAATGTCGTTCAAAGATTATTATCAAAAAAATAAAAAAATAATTAATATTTGTTTGATATCAGGTTTGGTTCTTATAATTTTAGGAATTTTAATTATATTAGACAGAAATTCATTTAAACAAGATAAAGAGTTAAAATTACAACAACCTACATCAAGATACGAAATCCGAACAGATAATATAAGAGATGATGAATATAATACAGAAATGATTAAACAAACAATTTCGACATATAACAATAAAAATCTTTTAATAAAAAAAGAAATAATAGAAAATTCGTTTGATATTGAAAAAAATAAAAATAAAGAAACAAAAAAATTTAACAACAGAGATACGATATTAAAAAATTATGAATATAATAAAAACGATTTACGTATTCAAAAAGATAAGGTTGTTTATGGTGGAAATAAAAAAATAATATCTTATTCATATAATAACTCTAATAAATTAAAATCAAAAAAAATTTTTTTCCAAAATGAACCTGATAAACCTACAGAAATTACTGATTATGAATACGACATATTAAATAGATTATCAAATATTTCAAAAACAACATTTAGTGGCGATTTTAAAATAACTAATAAAACAACATTTAAGTATAAAGATGACACTAATAAAAAAATAAAAATAATATTTAACAACGATAACAATTATATTGATTATGTTTATGATCAAACAGGTAATTTGATTGAAAAAAATTTTTTTACAAAAAACTCCCAAGAAGAAAGTGAAAAACTAACTCAAAAAATAAAATATGATTATGTTGATAATAAATTAGATTCAAAAGAAAAAACAGAAAATTTTGGAAAAACAAATCAAACAATAAACAAAACATTTATTCATTACGACCAAGAAAACAATATAATAAGAAAAGATTATCAAAATAATCCAGAAAATATAAATTATAGTATATTCACAAGATTAGGTCAAAAGTTAAAATAAAGGTAACAAAATCCATAAAATGAAAATAATAAAAAAAATTAATTATATCAAAATATTAATTGGTTTATTTATTTTATATACAATTATCAAATTCGCTGTTAAAATTTCTTTTATTCAAGAAACAATTTTTATTTATAAGTTGTTTTTAATATTTCTTCAATATTTTAATTTTTTCTTAGATATTACTAAAGAAATTTATCCTTTGATTTTCACTGTTTATATTTTTAATATCCTTTATAAATCTTCAGGTCAATTAAACACTAATCCTGAAGTTTCAGATAAACAAAAATCTCTTTTTACTTTAAAAGATGTCGCTGGAAACAAAGAAGAAAAAGAAGAGATGAAAGAATTAATTGATTTCTTAAACAATCCACACAAATATCAA
>NZ_JBGGGR010000035.1:0-1813 GCF_041276565.1 'Camptotheca acuminata' phytoplasma | reverse complement strand
GAGACCCGGTGCACTTCCAGAGCTCCTGAGAAGTTAGGATCCCGTCCATATATATCGAGGACGGGATGTTATCCAACCATGGGTATGACCAGACAGAGAAATGTTGGAGAAGGATAAAACCCTTTGGACGGGCCGATAAAGAGGTAAGGATAAAACCCTTTGGATTTACCAATAAAGAGGCAGGGATGAAAACTGCATATTCTCATCGATAACCCTTGGGAAAGAGATATAAAGCTTGAAGAGAAAAAGATGGAGAGGTAGTTATGGATAAGCGTTATTTATCTCGAAGGTTTCAATATAAATCATTACAGTACGCTAAGAGAGATCTTTTCTTAAATTCAGAAAAAACACAAAAGAACTACCTGGATCATCGAAAAAGTTTACCACTGGAAACCTTCGATGGTTTAAACAACTATTTTGCAGGAAATCAAGGATTGTTGAAGGCAAGAAGTTCTGAAGCAACGAAACTACAGCAATAGTTTGGTGGCGTCTGTGGGAAACGACAACAAGTCAAAGCTCCAAGAACTCAATCGCTATGGTTGGATTGAGACCATGTGGTAGTCAGTCACATCAGGGAGGAGAAAGTATAGAGCACGAGAGACCAGAGCATGACCCACCGGTAGAGATGCCTCCGCGGATAGCTTTAATGCATGGAGAACCCTCCATCAAGGAGTCACGACCAATACTGGAGGTTGGTAGGAGAGGGAGACCTCCTGAAACAATGGAGAGACGTTTGGAGCAGAGGTTTGAGCAGTTACAACAGAAAGTTCAAGCTTTAATAGCCTTGATCGCGTCTCAAGCAACTGGGCAAGCCCTCCCACATCAAATCCCCCACGGGAGGCATCCACTTGAAGAGGAGAATCCTCCGGTAATAAATCAGCCCCCATTAAAAGCGGCACGATTGCAAGACAACTTCCCCAAGGGCACGACCCCCGGTAACATCCCCTCGTAGGCAGGTCCCCTCAAGAGGGGACCCGCCAGACCGCATCACGGGTAAAAGTTGAGAATCAAGGAGATAAAGATCACAATGTAGACCTGGTTCAATCTCTGAGCCATTTGGGAGCCCGAAACCTAGATGAAGTGGTGGATTCCCCACCCCTAGAATGAGATGCCAGCTCCCCCGCCACAACATGTTCTCATCCTGGGAACTTCGTTCACAAGAGAGGTTATGGAAGTTTATCTTCCTAGAAAATTCAACCTCCCTAAATTTGACTTGTATGATGGGACAACAGACCCCGAGGAGCAACTCACGAGGTTTCACCACACGATGGCCCTTCTCGAGAAATCAGATGCGTTGATGTGTCGCTGCTTCATCACAAGTCTGGAAGGAGTGGCATTAAAATGGTTCCATAGTCTTCCTAGGAATTCGATAGCAAATTTTGAAGAGTTAACCGCAAGATTGATAGATAGATTTATTACTAGCAGGAAACTCAAACAAGGGCATAATGAGAGCCTCAAGTGCTATATTTCGCGCTTTAGTACCGAACTAACTACAGTTAAAGAATGTGGGCATCGTTTTACTTTGGCAACCTTAACCTCTGGTTTGCATGAAGGGAGATTCAATGATTCCCTAATAATGAATCAACCCTCTGATATGCCAACATTATTAGCCGAGGCTCAAAAATACATCACTATCGAGGACACGAAGAATTCCTAGGGAACAACATAGGAAGAGAAGTCCAAAGGTGTAAGCAAACCCCAGGAGCATAAAGACGAAAGGAAAATGATGAGGAGTCCGGAAAAAGGGACGAGTGCGGGATCTACCCAGAAAGGGGTCTTTTCCTCCTTTCAAAGAAGTTACACCCCTCTTAAC
>NZ_JBGGGR010000034.1:0-38601 GCF_041276565.1 'Camptotheca acuminata' phytoplasma | reverse complement strand
GATCTAGAATGTCAACTGTTGGCGGTTGTCGCGTACTTTCTCAAAGAAGAAGAAAAGGTCGCGCTAAATTAACTGTTTAATTTTTATAGAACGGAATTAAATTTAAAATTATTTATTTATTAAATTTAAATAAAATTACTTCATAATTTAAATTCATTGAATTTTCAAGATTTTATAAATATAGTTTTTATTAAAAATAATTATAGTTTTATAATTTTGAATATTTTTTTAATTAAATTTGAGTAATTTTTAAGGAAATAGATATAATTTTTAGGAAATGAAAAAAAAATTTATTTGTAATAAAAAAGAAATAGATTTGATTTTTAAATTTAAAAAAAAAGTCAAAAATTATTTTTTTATATTGTATTTTTTTAAAAATGAAAATTTAGAAAATTTTAAGTTTGCTTTAAGTATTAGTAAAAAATATGGCAAAGCACATGAGAGAAATTTAATTAAAAGACGTATTAGAATGATTATTTATAATAATATATCATTTATTAGTAAAAATATTTTATTTATTCTCGTTATAAAACCTGCCGCTAAAGAATTAGATTTTGTTAATTTAGAAAAAAAATTTTTAGTTTTAATTCAAAAAACTTTTTATTAAAAAAGAAGACAAGGTGTAATTTATTATGAATAATACGAACGAACAAGGTATAAAAAAAAAGGAATTTAATAAATTTTTACTTTTTAGCTTTTTATTTTCTATTTTGATTTTGGTTATATATCTTATGAATCGTTCAGGAGAACCACGTCCAAAAGAATTTGTTGATTATAAAATATTTTTTGAGAAAACAACTCAAGATGATATAAAAAAAACTTTAGACAAAATAAAAGAATATGTAAATCAAGATTCACAACCAGAACCAGAACCAACAAATACAAATTTTGAAATATTCGAAATTAGTATTGATACAAAATCTCAGAGTTTTAATACCGTAAATATATCAATTAAATCAATAATAAAAAAAGACACTAAGGACAACAAAATTGAACCAGATCTAAAAATAAAATTATTAAATTATATAACAGAAGTTAGCGAAGGCAAAAATTTTTTCTTCATATCTGAACAAAAATCAAATATTACTTTAAAAAATAATTATTTAAAAAATTTTTTTAATTTAAAATCAGGAACAAAACACGATTCAGAAATTTTTGCAAATAAATTTAATGATAACAATTTGTTTTCTCGAAATATTTTAAGAAATAATAACATTGAACCGTTAACAATTTCTTTTGACAAAGTTTATGAAGAAACAAAAAATGAAGAAACTTCTAATTCTCTTAAATATAAAGAATTAAACGTTGGCGGCGATTATAATAAGTTAATTAAAACTAAATTAAATAACGAAAACAAAATTCAAAAAATATTTTTTAAAACTGATTTAAAAAAAGATAATGATGAGTATGTTTATATTCCTAATTTTATAGACGATACTGGCGATTTACCTATTCAATGGCCAAATAAAATTAATTGGAATTTCGCTTTTTATTGGGGTTATATATGGAATTCTTTAATAGTAATAATAGGATTTTTTTTATCATTCTTTTCATTTGGTGTTGGCGGATATTTTTCGGGTATAGGCTTAGGAATCATTTTAACTACCATTTTAATAAGAACTTTATTATGGCCTGTTTATATTAAATCTAATTCTTTTAGCATGAATATGAGTCTAATGCAACCTGAAATTGATAAAATACAACTTAAATATGCTTTAAAAAGAGATAGAGAATCAATGAAACAAATGCAAATGGAAATAGCTAGAGTTTATCGCAAGCATAATTTTAATATTTTTAGTTTCTTTGTATCTTTTTTGCAAATACCTGTTTTTTTTGCTATGTTTAAAGCTTTAAGTCGTTTCCGTGTTCCAGGAGGAATTTTTATATTTGAAGCTGATTCAAATAAACATTTTTTAGGTTTTATTAATTTAAGTTCTTCTAATAATGGCGAATTTTTAGACATATTTGTTAGAATGTTTTTGGCTTCAATAGTAGGAATAAGTATGTTTATGTTGAATAAAATCAATGCTAAAAAAATCGTTCCTAAGAAACAAAATAATAAAGTTTTAGACGAAGAGAAAGTTTTAAAACAAAAAACTCAAGAACAAACAATGAAAATAATTAGTTATATTATGATTATGTTTATGGTTATTTCTTCTTTTAGTAGCTCATTTTTAGCTTTATATTGGATAGTAGGGAATATTTATACTATTTGTCAAACTATTATTAATCAAAAAATTATGGATAAAAAATATATTTTATTGAAACAAAAAAGTTTTTGATTTTATAAATTTTTAAATATTATTTTTTGGTTTGTTTGTTTTAAACAAAAGAGGATTTTTAAAAATAAGTTCACCTAAGTTATTTTTAAGAATAGTTTAGGTCTTTTTTATTTAAATCAAAAAAATATTTTGTTTATATTTGTTATATAACAGCGATAATAAAATATATAAAAAAATATTTACTTCTGATGATTGATAGTTAATATGATTTTGTTGTTTTATTTATTAAAATTTATAATTTTATTTTATATTTATAAATATTTCTGAATACAGTATTTTTTTATTCGGTTAAGCGAAGAAAATTAATTTTTAATGGTTATTATTTATGTTTTACATTAAAATAAATAATTTTTTTTTATTCTAATTTATTTAAAATATTTTTATTATAAATTTATTTTATTCGTATGTTTTATATTTTTTATTTTTTTCCTAAAATTCTATTTTTTTATGTTATTATTAATAATAACTTTTAATAAACTGTTTCGTTTTTGAAAAAAAATATTTATTTTTTAAAAGGATTTGAATTATTGATGATTCTTTTTTTGAACATTTTTTTTAATTATAAATTTTAATTCTTTTATAAATAAATGATTTGTTGAAAATATAAAAAATAATAAAAAAATCCAGGATATTTTGAACAAACATAAAAGGAATAAAAAAAAACAAATGCAACGTAGATATGGTTTTCTTTTTTTAATTAGTGCTGTAATTTTATTTCTTTTAATGATGAATATAAATAATATTTCATTTGGTTCGTCAAGAACAGAAACAATAAAAACAAATATTAAATATTTATTAACAAGTGATTCTTTAGAACCTAACGATTCATCGTTAACAGATGCAAAGGATACTTCTGGACCAAAAGTATCAGATAATCAAGATAAGTCTTTAAAACTTGATACACCAATACAAAATGGAGAATCAAATCAATATTTAGTACATGATCAAGTAAAACAACCAACAAATCAACAAACGATATCTCTTCTAATGAAAACTATACAAGAGAAATTAACTCAAATTGATTCTTTGATATCTGAAAAAAAAACTAAAATAGAACAAATTCAATCAGAGTTACATCTAGGAACTGACAATTTTGAAGAAACAAAAGAAGAATTAACAAAAGAAGAATTAAATAAAATTGACTTGTTGATAATTAAACAAGACATTATAATAGATGACATTCAATTGAATGAATCACGTCAAGGAAAAAACAATTTGGATACAATAAAAAAAGAATTGATACAAGAAAAAAAAGTTAGGTTGAATAATCAAAAAGAAGAATTAAAAAAACTAAAGTCAAGTACAAACATTCAAACATATTCTTCAAAAGAATCAAAACCAAGAGATAATAGAAATAATTTTCGCTCAGATGAATATAATCAAAAAATAAAAAGAATTCAAAAATATCAAATAAACAAATTGAAACTGATAAAACAGCATATTCAACTAGCACAAATTGCATTTACAGAAAAAATAAATGAATTTCAAAATCAAAAAGAACTGATGAAATTAAAAGAATTAGAAATTAATCAAAAAATTATTTATGAAGAAAATAAAATTCAAGGCATCGGAATCAAAAAAAATCAAATAACAGATTTCTCAAATAATTTACAAACTGTTGAAAGATTAATTATAATTCATCCACCACAGACACAAGAAACGAACCAAAAAATAGAACAGCTTAAAATATCAATAACAAGAAAAGAAAACAAACTGACAATACATAAACAAAACAAAGACAAATTAGAACTTGAACTAAAAGATATTCAAAATCAAATAAAACAAAACAACGAAGAAGAAGAAAAATTTAGACAAAAAGAAATACAAAAATTACAATTAAGAAAAACCAAATTAAAATTAAAACAAATTAAACGCAACGCACAATTACAACAACTCGAACAAGAAAAAAATCAAATAATAAAATAAGAAAGAGACAAAGAAGAAAAAGAATTTAATGAAAAAATTAATACAAAAAAATAAGGAATAATAATATAGTATTTTTTCACTAATGTCTTTTTTTATTTTTTTTAAAAACAGTTTTTTTTGAAATATTATTTAATCATTTTTATTATTTTTTTTATTTAATAATTCAAAAGTGGCTTCAGTAGCCATTCTGCCTCTAGAAGTTCTTTTTAGATAACCCTCTTTTATTAAATAAGGTTCCACTACTTCTTCAACAGTTAACATTTCTTCACCGATAGTAACAGCGAGATTTTTGATTCCGACTGGCCCGCCATTGAATTTATTAACTAAATTATTCAAATAATCAAAATCTATATCATTAAGTCCGTTTTCATCAATTTTTAATCTTTTTAAAGTTTTTAAAGTTATTTCTTGATTAATTATTTTTTGAGAATAGACTTCTGCGAAATCTCTTACTCTTCGGAAAAGACGATTAGCTACTCTTGGTGTTCCTCTACTTCTTTTAGCTAATTCATCTAAAGCTGTTTCTTCTATTTGATTACCGTAATAATCAGCTGTTCTTTTTAAGATTAATTTTAATTCGTCATGATTATAAAAATCTAATTTTAAGACTAAACCAAAACGATCTCTTAAAGGAAAAGCTATTTTTCCAAATTTAGTAGTCGCTCCTATTAAAGAAAAAGGTGGTAAATCAATTCTGAGTGTTCTTTTTTCTTCATTTTTTCCAATAATAATATCTAACACATAATCTTCCATAGCTGTATATAAAATTTCTTCTACATTTTTTGGAATACTATGAATTTCATCTATAAATAAAATATCTCCTGTTTCAAGAGTACTTAATACAGTGGCTAAATCGCCTATTCTTTCGATGTTAGCTCCGCTGACTACTTTAAAATTTACTCCTAATTCATTAGAAATAATTTTCGCTAAAGTGGTTTTGCCTAAACCAGGAGGTCCGTAAAATAAAAGATGATCTATAGTTTCATTTCTTTTTTTTGACGCTTCTAAATAAACAAATAAAATTTTTTTAATTTGTTCTTGCCCAAAATATTCAGCTAATTTTTGAGGTCTAAAAGATTTTTCATTTTCGTTTTTTTTGTTCATTTTATTTTGACTTTCATTTAAAAATTTAGATTGTTTCATATATTTCAAAAACCTCTTTTATATAAGTTATTTAACTAATAATAATAACGCTTCTTTAATAATATTTTCTATTTCTAATTCGAAATTTATTTTTGGCATAATTGTATCTATTTCTTTGTTTTTAAAACCTAGATTTAATAATGCTTCTTTGACATTTTTTTGTTTTTTTATTAAAAGATCATTTTTTTTTTGATTTGTTTTATATAAAGTTTTATTATCTTGCATATGGAAAATGATTTGTTTAGCTGTTTTTAATCCTATACCAGGAATTTTCACTAAATAAGCTGCATTATCTTCTGAAATAGCTCTTTCAATATCGTTTAATAAATCTTTATTTGTTAGACAAATAGCAATTTTCAGACCTATTCCAGGAATAACAATTAATTTTTTGAAAAAATTTAATGTTTTTAAATCTAAAAAACCATATAAACTTTGCATATTTTCTTTAACATAAAAATAAGTAAATAATTTTACTTCTTGTTCTAAAGCAAAAATATAAGGATTTGAAAAATGTATAAAATACCCGATATCATTATTTTCAATAACAACACTATTATTATTAATAATTTTTATTTTTCCTTTGATATAAAAATACATTTTTTTCCTTATTTTCTAAAATAAAGAATTTGTTTAAATTTATTAATAATTCTTTATTTTTTTAATTTTTTAAATATGTTGTTATAATATATTAAAATAAATAATGATAACTCTATTTGAATAGATAAATAAGAAAGTTGATGTTTTTCTAGAAATATGTCTTTTTTAAAAAATAATTATAATATTAATAACGAAAACAATCAAATCACAGAAGAAGATAATTTAATTTCAGAAATAAAAAAAATAGAATCTTTTTTAAAAAAAAATATTTTTTTAGATATTGAACAACAATTCATTTCTCAAAAGAGAGAAAATGATTATTCGGAAGAACAAGAAAAATTAGATCAAAATTTTATTAATTTAATTAATGCATTAAATATTAAACATAACAATATATTAAATATTATAAATAAAAAAAAACATATTCAGAAATTAAATACTAAAACAAATGAAGAAAAAGATTATATTAATTTAATCATTAGTATAGTAAACAAGATAAAGAAAAAAAAAATAGAGAAAAAAAAGATATATCGCGAATTTAAAACCAAAAATAAACATGATGATAAAGAATTTTATACCAAAACAGTCGATATTACGAATATAGAGAAAAAAATATCTTTTAAAAAAGAAAATTTAAAAAAAATTTTTTTAAAAGAAGAATTAAATTTATCTAAAAAAATAATTGATATTATTGATAATATTAAAAAGAAAATTAAACAAAAAGATATTCATTTGACCGCTGGAACCAAGAAAATCCAAAAAAAACAAAAACATAATTTGATTCTAACGAAACAAAAATATGAAGCTAATTTAAAAAAAATTCAAAAAGGACAAGAAAAAACAAAAAAAGAATTTTTAAAAAAAATTCAAGATCATAATTTATATTTTCAAAATAAATTTATCGATCATAATAAAATTTTAAATCAAATTCAAGAGGATTTTTTTAAACAAGAAAAACAATTAATAAAATTAAAAACAAAATTATTTGAAGAAAAAAAATTAAAAATATTTTTTGTTTTCGATTACAAAAATCCTTCCCAATATAAAACATTTTCTTCATTGATAAACAAAAATAAACAAAATCAAGCCAAGTATTTAAAAAATTTAAATTCCTGGCAAAAAAGATACTTTTTTTTAAAATTTTTACATCAAACAAAATTAAATATAATTAATATTGAAGAAAAACAAAAAGAAAAACAAAATAATTTAGAAATCAAACAAAATTTGTTCTTAGAACAACAAGAAATCCAAAAAATAAATAATCAATTTACACAAGATGTCATATATTTAAAAAATAAAAATACATTGGACAAAATAAAGAAAAAATACCAAGTTCTCAATACAGAAATCCAAGAAGAACAAAAAAAAAATGACTTAAAATATAATTATTATTCGGAAAAATCTAAAATAGATCTTGTTTTAAATAATTTAGATTATCAGAAAAAAAAAATAACGTTTGAATCAACAAAATTAAAAAAAAAAAAATTATTAGAAAATCAATTAAAAACAGAATTAATTAAATTAGATTCCGAATATCTCGAAAAATCAATTCAAAATTTAGATAAAATTCAAGATTTCAATGTTAAATTAACAAATTTAATTAATAACCAATATAAACAAACAAAAATACAAGAAGTGAATTTCGAAGAACAAAAACAATATTTTTTTAAAAGAACAGAAATAACATTTTTACAACAACAAAATAATATAAAAAAATATGAATTTATCCAAAAAAATAGTTTTCAAAACATTGATTTATTTCTTGAAAACATAACTCAAACACGACAAAAACAAAATGAATTATTTCAAACTATTTATCAAAGAATCAATAAATATAAAGACTCAATCAATAATAAGAAAAAAATATTTTTGATAGAAGAATTTCGATGGATAACGGATTTATGTGAATTATTTTTGAACAACATCCAAAATAAACAATTAAATTATGACTCTATTTTAATAGAAAAAATAAACAATTTAGAACAATTAAATTTAAATAAAAATATTAATTGGTTCGAAAATATTCGAAAATATTCCGAAAAAAATATTTTTCATATAAACGCTTTAATTAGCAAATATAAATTAAAAAATAAAAAAAAATACAAATATATAGAAAATAAACTGAAAAATTATGAAAAAATTCATTTATATTTAAAAAAACAAAAAAACCTGTTTCAAACAAAACAAAATCAAAAAAAATTAAAACAAGAGAAAATAATTTCTCAATTAAAAAAAAATCAAGATCAATATTTCAAAAAATATGATTTTTACAAAAAGAAAATTTTATTTTATTTGAGTCGTTCATATGAACTCCCTAAGAAAAAAAATTTTTATCAAAAAATATCCTTTTGGTTTTATAACAAAAAAAAATCTAATTACTGGAAAAAATTTTGGAATATCCTCAACTATTTAACAATTATATCCAATCGAAAATATAATTATTTTTTGAAAAAATTTAATTTTTTAAAAACTGATATTGCCAAACAAGACGAAAAGTTTTTATTAAAAAATAAACAAAAAGCCCAATTATTATTTGATTCTTTTTCAAAAATAATAGAACAAATACATTCATGGAATAAAGAAATTTTAGAAAAAAAACAAAAAGAAGAAAAAGACAAGTTAAATAATCAAATCACTTTTTATAAAAACCATTTTGAAACAGAATTAAAAATAAGAACAAAGAAAAAAGAATTAATTAAAGAAAATTTCAAAGAAGCTCTTTCGGAAGTAAATAATTATTTCCAAGAAAAAATAAATCAAGCAAAAAAAAACAAGTTAAATAAAGAAAAAGATTTACAAAATGAAATAAATAACAAAAAATATTTATTAAAGAAAAAAAATACTATTTTGAAAAGAAAAACTTTTTTCTTTCAAAAAGAACAACAAAAAGAAGAAGCGAAATACCAAAAAAGAAATAAAAAAAATAATATATTGGCTAAAAAAGAAAAAAGACACAAATGTAAAATGAAAATAATATTATTTTATTATTTTCTTCAAAAATTTTTTTCTTTACAAAAAACAAAAATAATTTTTTTTATTCGAAAATTTAAAAAAAAAATAGAATTAAAACAAAATAATTATTATAAAAAAAGAAAATTTAATAAAAAAATAAAAATGCAATTATTTTTTTATAACAAATTTGATATTTATTTATAAATGTTTTTATATATAATAATTTTGCATTTGTTTAAAAAAAAGGAATTTAAATTAGTGAATATAGGTTATCAAATTAGAAAAATAAGATTAAGTAAAAAATTAACTCAAAAAAATTTAGCAGAAAAACTTAATGTTACCAATGGTTATATTTCTCAAATAGAAAATAATTTAATTTCTCCTTCTTTAAAAATTTTATTTTCTTTATTGAAAATTTTTAAAATGACAGCGGAAGATTTTTTTAAACAAGAAAATAACATAGAATTAATAAGTAAAGAAGATGATTTTTTAATAGAAAAAGAACCTTATTTAAAAAATACTATTTATTATCTTTTTCCTTCGATAGCTAAATACCATATCGAACCTTCAATTATAGAAATAGAATCTCAAGGAAGAACTCATGTACATAACAAAATTAAAGAAGATGAATTTTTTTTCGTTTTAGAAGGAGAGGTTATTTTAATTTTAAATAAGGTACAACATTTTTTAAAAAAAGGAGATTCTTTTTATCTCTCGACAGATAAAAAATATTATTTATTTAATCAAACTTCAGAAACCACTAGAATATTAAAAGTTGGCTCTTCGTTGAAACAGTAGTACTAAAACACCAAGTGTTGCCCAAAATATTCAAAAATAGTTTTGTTTTTTATGCTGAAATTTAAAAAAAGAACATAAATATTAATCGGAAATATATTTTTAATATTAAAGAAATTTTAAATTAAAACTAAAAAAATAATAATTTTATTTTCTAGTTTTAATTTATGAAATAAAAATTAATTTGAATTGAAATAATAATTATTTTTTTAATCCAAAAAGGGGATGGCAAACAGACACTTTTTATCTTTTGTCTGACTTTTTTCTTTATGATGTTCTTTTTAAAATTAAAAAAATTATTTTTTATTTTTTTTGATGATTTATTTTTTTTATTGACAAATTATTTTTTTTGTGTTATATTAAATTAGTAAATAGTTTGGTTCATTTTTCTTGAATCTAACTTTTGTTTAAAAAAATTGAACAATTATCGAACCCATTTTATATATTATTTCTAATAATAAAAGGAGATTAAAATGGACAAAAATTTAGATAAAGAAATTAATATTTTTGACGTAGCCAATTATATTATTAAAAAAAACCTGATATAAACAATATGACACTTCAAAAAATCATTTATTATGCTCACGCTTTTCATTTAATTAATTACAAGAAAAAATTAATAAATTCAACTTTAGAAGCTTGGTTTTATGGTCCAGTTTTTCATGAATTATATATAGAATTTTGTAAATATTCTTATAAACCAGTTAAAAAAACTAAAAAAGGCAACGCAAAAAAAATTTCCGGTGAAATAAAAATATCAATTGATAAAATTCTTGAAAAATATGGTCATGTACCTGATACTGAATTAACCGACAAAACAAATAGTGAAGAACCATGGCTTAGTGCAGTCGATAAGAGCGAAGATTGGGAGCAAAACGTTATTGAAGATAAAGATTTAGAAGAACATTACATGTTAGAGTTCAATAATCAAATATAATGTTAATAAAGAAAGGAGAATAAAATGGAAAAACAATTAGAACAAGAAATTAACATTTTTGACGTAGCCAATTATATCATCGATAAAATACCTGATATAACACACATGAAACTGCAAAAATTAATTTATTATGCACACGCTTTTTATTTAGTGGAATTTAAGAACAAATTAATAAATTCAATTTTACAAGCTTGGGTTTATGGACCAGTTTTTCCTGAACTATATATGGAATTTCGTCAATATTCTAATAAACCAGTTCAAAAAACTGATAAAGGAAATGAAGACAAAATTTCTGAAGAAAGAAAAATATCAATTGATAAAGTTATTAAAAAATATGGCCATATGTCCAGCGGCGAATTAAGTGTGCAAACGCACAATGAATCTCCATGGTTTTTTAAGATTGATAAGAGTGACGATTGGTCAAAAAACGTTATTGAAGATAAAGATTTAGAAAGTTATTTTATGTCTGGATTAGGTACCGAAATATAATGTCAATTGATAAGTATGCTAAATTTAATTATTCATTAAAAATAGATTATACAATAAAAACTAACAACAAATATTCTTTTGTAAGTTTTTCAAAAAAAGACAAACATTTAAATATTTTTAAAATAATAGAATACTTACAAGAATTTAAAGAAAATGAAATTCCATGGGGACATCTAATGGATAAAAAGCATTTTCATTCTATTTCTTCTAAAATTATTAAAAATAAATCTAAAGAACTTTTCAAACAATCGAAAAATAATACAATTTATCAAATGGCTGTTCCTAATTTAGTCGAAATAGGTTCAAAGTTGCTAGTTTTAGGAATTATTAAAAAAAATATTTTTTATTTGGTAGCAATCGATCCTGAACATCAAATATATCCTCAAAAATAATATTTTTATAATTTAAATTTATTTCAAAGACTCAAAAAATTAATAATTTTAATACTCTGGAATAAAATATTAAAATGACACTTTAAAATAAACCATCATTATAAAGTCAAACTATTTATTAAAAATTAAATAAATAGTTTGACTTTTTTTATTTTATTGATGAAAAAATAAAAAAAAGTTAAATAAAAAAAAGAGTTTCTTGAACAATAAAAACCAATTATTATTATTTAGTATCGCGATAATACAAAAAAAATAATAAATTGAAATTTAAATTCAAAATATACTTGTTATATATTCTTTTTTATATTAAAAAAACTAAAATTAAAAATAAAAATTTAAAAGTGGTAGTTATTTTTATTACTTTTATTTTTTTATCAATAATTGATATTCTTTTTTCATTTTTTGAAATTATTAATTTTTTTATCAAGTTGAAAAAAATAAAAAAACCAAATTGTTATTTTAATTAATAAACAATTTGGCTGCAAATTATATTTATTCAGGTTCTCAAGATCTCTCTTTTTCGAGATGATTGTATTCTTTAACTACTGATGTGATAAAATAAAGGGAACAAAATACTAGCGACTACAACAATAATATCTCCACCGATACGTGTAGCTATCTGAGCATATGACATTAATTCTAAGGAATCAGAAGCTTCTAAAATAGCGATATTACCAGCTCCACCAATACTATTAGCACAAAGACCAGCTGAAATAGAAGCTTGAACTGGATAATAACCGAATTTATTTCCGATAAAAGCAGCTGCTAATGCTGTTGTTATAACGCATATTAAACAAGTTATTAAAAAATACAAATTAGAAACAGATTCAATAACTTTATTGATATCTGTACTAATCCCTAACATAACTAAAATAAAAGGTGTAAAGTTGTTCATCACAAATTTATAAGCTTGTTCGATACAATTGATGTAATAAGAAGGTATTAAATCAAAAAATTTCAATAATATGATTATTAATACTAAAAATATAACAACAGGAGGCATATAATTCATTATATTGCCGTTCTTAAATATTGAAAGGAATATTTTTGATATAAATTCTCTAAAAACACTACTCAAAACAAATAAAGAAAAAATTCCGATTAAACCTGTATGAATATGATTAATATTTATATTATTATTAGTTGGCGTTGAATTTGCTGTAGGGTTATCATCGACATTTGGAATATTTTTTTCAATCATTTTATTAGGGCTACTATATTTACTTTTGCCAAAAATTTTTTTAATTAATCCAGCTATAATAACACTCATAATACCGCCAATTAATAAAGAAGGCAAAATATGATCTTGAAAAAGATTTTTATATGCATCATTGCCTTGTGAAAAAATTTTAGATAAAGGCATTATGCCACAAGTTATACCACCACACGCAATAGGAATAAAAATATAAAAAATAGCATCTAAAAAAGGATTAAAAGAACTTTTATCTAAATTTTCTATACCTTTAATAGGATTAAAAATAAGACCAAATATTCCTACTACTATTGCTGATATAGTTAGAGAAATAATTACTAAAGGTAAAAATTTTTTAATTATTTTGTATAGAAATTCTTTTTTAATATTCAAAAGACTTCCTACTATTAAAGCTGATACAAAAAAATCAGAAAAACCAAAACCTTTTTCATTATTTTTATTAAATGAGGATATTGTAGATTTAAAAAAATTTTGAAAAGAACTAAAATCTTGATTACCAAAATTATAATTAAAAATAAAGGCAGGGATTAATAAACATAAAATAGGACCTCCACCTATATTTTTCAAAATAGGCATTTCAGTACCTACAAATTTTAAAATAGCCGCCAACACCATTCCAAACAACAATGTGGATATCAAATTATTCCAAACATTATAATTAATTTTTTTGCCGCTGACATCAAAACTTAAAAAAATATGAACTGCGATTAAAATAGAAATTAAAAAAATAATTTTCTTAGGAAAACCTAAAATAGTTTTTTTACTATTTTGCGGTGTATTCACAATATTTTTTTTATCATTTATTTTATTCATTTAAATATTTCATTTTCTACAAAGAATTCATGCAAATCAAAATAATTTCAAATTTTTAATAAAATTTTTATAAAAAATAAATCATATTATTTTTATGCTAATTTTTTTAATAAATACTCTACAAAATCTAAAACTGTGTCTGATGAACGAGAAGTGACAAAATTACCACTAGTGACAGCTTTTTGATCAGGACGATAATTTCCTTCGATATATCTATTGTATCCAGGATAACAAGTGAAATCATGATTTGAGAGTAATTTTAATTTGCCTAAAAAAGAAGGAGCAGCACAAATAGCACCAATAATTTTATTTTTATCGACAAAATGATTTATAATATCATAAATTTTATTTAAATAGGTAGGCTCTTCTTCTAATGCTTTTTTTACATAAGGACCACCCGGTAAAATTAAAAAATCATATTCATGCAAATTAATTTGATCAATATGCATATCAGCTTTTACACTAAGTTTGTAAGAAGAAACAACTTCTAAAGAATCATTAGGAGTAAAAGTAGAAATATTTAAAGAATTTTTTATCAAAAAAGATCTTGTCGCTAACGCTTCAGCATCTTCAAAACCATTACACAAAAATAATAAACCTTTTTTCATACTATATATCTCTTTTTAAATTAATACAAAAATTAAAAATACTATTATTTATTTTAAAATAAAATAAATAATAGTATTTTACTTATTACATAATCTACGATTTTATTTTATCAAAATATTTTTAATTTTTTATATAATTTTAATTTATTTGATACAATAAAGCCTTTATATTTTGAATTAATTATATGATATAATTTAGATTGGATATTTTATTTGTGTGTTTTATATAAAAAATAACAAAATAAATATATCTATTATTAAAAATTATTTAATTTAGAAATGAGACTAAAAAAATACTTAAATTATTTCCGATATCTAATGTTAAACATAGAAAAATTTATAACATATTATTCTGTTTAATTTTTTTTATTTTAACTATAACTATAAATATTAATAATAATAAAATTAAAGCAAATCCAGATGAACATAAAGAAGTGAGTTTTGAACAAAAAAAAATAAAAATTGTACAATTATTTCAAGAAGTCGAACAAATAAGAACATTAGCTAAAACAGAATTAGAACAAACGGAAGAAATTAAAAATAAACTTCCTGAAGGATTTACCAAAAAAAGACCTTTAGAAAGTGATCGAAATAACATAAAAGAAACTTTTGATGACAGCGAAGAAGACGAAGAAATTAAACATAAAAACGCTTATTACCATTTAGAAAAAGCAAGAACAAGATACGAAAGAAATTTAACCGACGAAATTGCTGATGAAATCTTATCTTTATTAACAAAATCTTTATATATTTATAAAAAAACAGTTCTTTCGCTAAAAAATAATAAAATTAATTTTTTTGTTTCAATAATAGAAGAAGAAATGAAAAAAATTCAAAAATCTAAAAGTCAAACAGATGATTACGATATTTTACTTTCTGACGAAAAATTATTGAAATTAAAAAAAGATATAAAAGAAGATTTAGAAAATAAACGTAATATTGATACAACTATATACAAGTTTATAGACTTGAAGTATCGCAATATTCGAATGACAACATATTATGATCCATCCAATGTTAATCTTTATGAAGAATTAAAAAAAATATATGACAGATTTTTTTTAGAAAGTCAAAATTTGTTCAAATATTTCGATATAATCAAAAGTAAAATCAGAAATTTTTATCAAGAACTTTTTAATAAATCAAAACCAGAAGAAATTAAGATAGATGAACAAGAAGCAAATTTAAATGAATATATTTATAAAAACGCTTTATTAGCAAAAGAAAAAAATTATTTTGCTAAAATAGCGAGTCTTAATAAAACACAAGATAGTATGAAAAAAATACAAATTTTTTTATTGACGTTAAATATAATAACTTCTGTTGTTATCACTTTTATTTTTGTTAAAAAAAGAAAAATGATGAATAAAAAAGTATAAATATTATTGTTATAAACAAAAAGAGAGTTTTTTGAAACTCTCTTTTTTTATTGAAATTAAATTAAAATAACAAAAGCTAAAGCGTAATTTTTACTATGAGAAATAGAAATCATCATTTTTGATAAGGAAGAATGAACAACATAAGGAAATCCTGATTCAGGATCATTTAAAACAGACCAATCACGATAATTATTTTGTAAATTACCTTTTTGGAAAGATTTAAAAATAGCTTCTTTAGCGGCCCATCTACCTGCTAAAAAACTAATTTTTCTTTCTTCGTTGTTAATATTAGTGTATATTTTTTTTTCTAAATCAGATAATATTCTATTAGAAACTTTTTCAATTCCTATTTTTTTGATTTCTTCTATTTCAACTAAATCGACACCGATATTTTTCATTAAATTTTTTTATATTTTCCTTTATATAAAAATTTTTATTAAAAAATAATAAATTTTATATTCGTTTTAATGATTCTAGAATAGGATATAATTCATTTTCGTTCATTATCTTTATTTTTAATAAAGAAGCCTTTTCAAATTTAGAACCATAATCAGAACCATGAATTAAATAATCAATTTTAGAAGAAACATTATTTAAAACAAAAGCTCCGTATTTTTCTAAAATGTTAGTAAGTTCTTTTCTAGAATAATTTTTAAAAACGCCTGTTAAAACTATTTTTTTATTTTGAAATAGATTATTTTTAGTTACAAAATTATTTTCTGGAATATCAAAAAAAATTCCTTTTTGACTTAATAAATCAATTTCTTGGATATTTTCTTTTTTTTGAAAAAAATCATAAATATTGTTAGCTATTTCATCTCCTATTTCGTGAATTTCAAATAATTCTTTTAAAGAAACTTTTTTTAAATTATGAATATTCCTAAAATGGAGTTTTAATAATTTAGCGATTTTAATACCTACATTATTAATTCCTAAACCAAATAAAATTTTATCTAAAGATTGTGTTTTACTTTTTTCTATAGAATCTAATATTTTGGATATTTTTTTATCTTTAAAATTAGGTAATTCTTTTAATTTATCATATTGATCTTTTAAAGAATATAAATCAGAAATATTTTTGATTAATCCCATTCGAAATAAAGTTATTAAAGTTTTTTTTCCTAAATATTGAATATTCATAGCTTCATTAGAAACAAAATGAATTATTTTATTTATTTGTTTTTCTTCACAATTTTCATTTAAACAAAAATAATCAACTTCATTAGGTTTTTTATCTAATAAACGATGACAACCTGGACAATGAGAAATCATTTGAAAAGGGATTTGAGTGGTTCTTTTTTCTTTGACAACATTCAAAATTTGAGGAATAATAGAACCTGATTTATGAACTAAAACAAAATCATTAATACGGATATCTTTTTTTTGAATATAATCATAATTATGTAAGGTTACTTTAGAAATTAAACTACCATCGATTATAACAGGTAATAAATGAGCAACAGGAGTTATTACTCCAGTTCTGCCAATGTGAAAATTAATTTTTTGAATAATAGTTTCACTCTTTAAAGAACTAAATTTATAAGAGATAGCCCATTTGGGGAATTTAGTAGTATTTCCGATAGAAGGATATAATTTTAATGTTTGTACTTTGATTACGATTCCGTCGACACCATAAGATAATTGATTTTTTAATTTTTCATATTCCGAAATTTTTTCTTTTAATTCTTCAAAAGAAGTAACGTTGAAATGATAAGGATTCACAGAAAAACCTATTTTTTTTAAAAAGTTCAAAACTTCTTCTTGTGTTTGTATAAAATCAGGAGGTGCGATAATAGAATAAATAAAGGAAGATAAATTTCTTTTAGCGACTATACTAGAATTTAATTGTCTTAAAGTTCCTGAAGCAGCATTACGAGGATTAGAAAATAAGGGCTCGTTTTGTTCTTCTTTTTCTTTATTTAGAGCTTGAAAAGCAGCATAATCAAAAAAAATTTCTCCTCTAACTTCTAAATCTATATTTTCTTTTAATCTTAAAGGAATATCTTTAATAGTTTTGATGTTTTCGGTTACTAATTCGCCTACTGAACCATCTCCTCTAGTTAAAGCTTGAACTAAAATACCTTTTTCGTATTTTAAATTAATAGCTATACCATCTATTTTTAATTCTGTAATAAAATTAAAAGGCACATTTTTTTTTAATAAACGATCACAAAATGTTTTTAATTCTTTTAAATTGAAAACATTATCTAAAGATAACATAGGAATTCTATGTGGCATTTTTGAAAATTTAGAACTTACAAAACCACCTATTTTAAAAGTAGGACTATAAGATAATTTATAATGAGGATATTGTTTTTCCAAAAAAATTAATTCTTTTAATAAAGCATCATATTGATTATCACTTAATGTTGTTTTATTTAAATGATAGTATTCATAATTAGCTTGATCCAGTTGATTTGTTAGTTCTTGAATTTTTTTTTGTATATTTGATATCATTTTTATAATTTTTCCATTTTTACCAAAATATTAATTTGATTCAATAATTTGAAAAATATCAAAAATTTAAATTAAATAATTTTTTAGCGTTATTTGTTGTTTGTTTTGATAATTCTTCCAAACTTATATTTTTTATACTAGCTATTTTTTCAACTACGTTTTTAATAAATTGAGGTTCATTTCTTAAATTTTTAGCCAAAGGAGCAGGAGTCAAAAAAGGAGCATCAGTTTCTAACAAAATTCTATCTAATGGGATGTGTTTAGCTATTTTATGTGCTTCTAAAGCTTTATCATAAGTTACGATACCTCCGAGACCAACATAAAATCCTAAATCTACAGCTTTTTGTGCTTCTTGAAAATCACTAGTTAGACAATGAAAAACACCTTCAATTTGGCCTTTGTATGGCGATAACATTTTATAAGTTTCTTCAAAAGCTTCTCGAGCATGTAAAATAACAGGTAATTTATATTTAAGAGCTAATTGTATTTGAATTTCTAAATTTTTTTGTTGAATTTCTAAATTATTTTTATCATGATATAAATCTAATCCAATTTCGCCAATTGCTACTACTTGAGGCAATTTTAAATATTGTTCAATACTTAAAGGATTTTCATTTAAAAAATAAAGAGGATGAATCCCAACAGCAGCTTTCATAAAAGGATATTTAATAGCTAGTTCAATGCTTTTTTCATTTGTTTTTTGATCTACACCAGGAACAATAAAATATTTAACACTTTTTTCGTGAGCTTTTTGAATAACTTCATCTAAATCTTTATCAAATTCTGGGAAATTCAGATGGGCATGGGTATCAATTAACATATTTTTCACTTCTCTTTTTTAAAATTCTTTATTATAAAAAAATCATCATAATATTTTCATAATGAAGAATTTTTTTTATAAAAAAAATAAAAATACCTACCATTTTAAAAATAGGCATTTTTATTTAATATAGACAAATTTTATATTTTATATTTAAAAAAATAATTATGCATGAATAGGTTTATCGACTGCACCTAAAAAAGTTTCTGAAATTAATTCTGATAATGTAGGGTGCGGATGAATCGTATGTATAACATCATAAACTGTACCGTTGGATTGCATAACAACGCCAATTTCGGTAATTAATTCTGTAGCGTTAGAAGAAACTATATGCATTCCTAAAATTTTTAAATTATTTTTATCTACAATCAATTTAGCAAAACCTTCTGTTTCGCTATCAGCTAAAGCTTTTCCGATATTTTGAACATTAAAAATAGAAACTTTATAATCTATTTTTTGTTCTTTAACTTGTTGTTCTGTTGAACCAATATAAGCGATTTCAGGAAAACCATAAATACAAGAAGGAATATAATTATAATCCATAGGTAAAAGATTTTCTTTAATACCTAAAGCGTACGATGCAGCTATTATTCCTTCATGACTAGCGACATGAGCTAACATATATTTACCGTTAACATCGCCTATAGCGTAAATTCCTTCGACAGAAGTTCTTAAAAAATTATCAGTTTCTATTCCTTGAGAATATGTTTTTAAATTTAAATTTTGTAATCCATTTAAATTAGGTTTAGTACCAACGGCCATTAAAACAACATCTGCAGTATTTTCATAAATTTGGTCTATTTTTTTATAATAAACTTTGTTATTTTCTATTTTAGTTACTTCTGTTTCTGTATTAATCTGAACACCATTTTTTTGCAATTTTTTAGTATACATATTATAAATATCAGAATCTATATTATTTAAAATATTTTTTTGTTTTTCTAAAATAATAACTTCAGTTCCAAATTTATTAAAAATATTTGCAAATTCTACTCCAATAATTCCACCGCCGATAATAATTATTTTTTTAGGAAACTCTTCTAATTGAACTAATTCTTTACTAGTGTAAAGAAACTTATTTTCAAAAGCTTCACGAGCGCCAGGAATAGGTGGAATAAAAGCACTAGAACCTGTTGCGATAATAATTTTTTTAGTTTCTATTTTTTGATCTCCAACTTCGACCAAATTAGGATTTATCACTTCAGCAAAACAATTATAAACATCGATTTTATTTTTGTTTAATAAAAAACGAATACCGTTTGTTAATTTTTGAACTATTTTTTCTTTACGTTGGAACACATCTTTCCAATTAAACATAAAATTATCTTTTTGATTTGTGATTCCGAAATCTTCAGAATTTTTAAGAATATCGAAAACTTTAGCACTTTTTAAATAAGATTTAGTAGGTATACAACCATAATTAAGACATATTCCGCCTAATTTATGTTTTTCTATTAAGGCAACTTTACCACCTAATTGAGCAGCTTTAATGGCAGCAACATATCCTCCAGGTCCACCACCAATAATCGCAATATCATATTTTTTATACATAAGTATTTATTCTTTATTTTTTTCTATTTAAGCAATATATTTTAAGAAATATATTTTTCTAATTTAGAAACATCATTTAATAAGGAGATGATTTTATTTAAAAATCTAGCAGCGTCAGCGCCATCAATAATACGATGATCGTAACTTAAAGAAAGATGTAAAACATTTCCGATAACAATCTGATCATCTTTAACTATTGGTTTTTTTACAATTTTTCCTACACCTAAAATAGCTAATTCAGGAATATTGATAATTGGTGTACATTGTAAACCACCAATAGAACCGAAATTACTTATTGTAAAAGTTCCGTTTTGAATTTGTGATAATGTTAATTTTTCTTCTTTAGCGTTTTGAGCTATTTTTTGAATTTCTTTTGCTAATTCGATAATATTTAATTGATCTGCGTTTTTAATGTTAGGAACTATTAAACCGCGATTAGTATCTACAGCGATTCCTAAATTAATAAATTTTTTGATATTTATTTCTTTTTTAGCAGCATCAAAACTTGCATTAAATAAAGGGATTTCTTTTAAAGCAATAGTTGTTGCTTTTGCTATAAAAGACATATAAGTTAATTTGATTCCTTGTGAATCTAATTCTTCTTTTTTTTCTTTTCTTAAAGAAATCAAATCCGTAACGTCGATTTCATCCATTAAAGTAGCAGTAGGTATTTCAGTAGAAGAAACGACCATTTTTTGTGCAATGATCTCTCTTATTTTTGTAATTTTTATTACTTCTATATTGTTATTTGGTTTATTTTCAGAATTTAAATTGTTGTTGTTTTCTTTAATATCCATGATATATATAATTTACCTTTCTATTTTTAAAATTTTGCAAATTATTCAATTGTTAATAATAAATCTCCAACTTTGATTTCGTCACCCTCTGCAAAAAAAATTTTTTTAATTTTTCCTGTAGCAGGAGCAGATATCGGAACAGTAACTTTATCAGTTTCTATTTCTAATAAATCTTGCCCTTCTTTAACATCATCATTTTCTTTACAAAAAAATTGGATAATTTTACCTTCATTAATTCCTTCGCCTATATCAGCAAAACGTAATTCAAACATTATATTAACTTCCTATACTTATTTTATATTTTTATTGAAAATTTTGTCAATTCCAAAAACAATTTTTTCCGGACTTAAATTTTGATGATATTCTCCTCTAGCTAATGGCATAATAATATCAAATCCTGTAATTCTTTGGGAAGCCATTTTTAAATCATCAAAAGCGTATTCATTTACTAAAGTGATAATTTCACCAGCAGGTCCATAAGTTCTTGCTGCTTCGTGTACAACAACTAATCTTCCTGTTTTTTTAACAGAATTTAAAATTGTGTCTTTATCTATTGGGTTAATAGTTCTTAAATCGATTAATTCTACAGAAATATTTTGTTTATTCAAAGTGTCAATAGCTGTTTTCGCAATTTCCACTGCTGAACTCCAAGCCACTAAAGTAATGTCTTTTCCTTCTTGGACTACTTTTGCTTTACCTATTTCAACTTCGTATTCTTCTACAGGAACTTCTTCTTTTTTACCACGATATAACATCTTAGGTTCCATATAAATAACAGGATCTGGACTATTAATAGCAGCAATCAAAAGACCTTTTGCGTCATAAGGATTTGAAGGAACAACTACTTTCAAACCTGGAATAGACCCTAAAATAACTTCTAAAGATTCTGAATGGTGTTCTAAAGCTTTCACTCCTCCACCTACTGGGAATTTAAGAACCATAGGGCAAGAAAAACTATTTCTAGAACGATTTCTCATTCGGGCTGCATGTGAAATTAAATCTTGGAGTCCGACATAAACAAAACCATCAAATTGAATTTCGGCTATTGGGATTAAACCATTAATCGACATTCCGATAGCACTTCCAACAATAGCAGATTCAGCGATAGGAGTATCAAAAACACGGTGTTCTCCGTATTTTTTTTGTAGACCAGCTGTTACTCTAAAAACTCCTCCTAATTTACCAATATCTTGACCAAATAAAACTATTTTAGGATTTTTTTCTAATTGAATATCTAAAGTATGATTAATTGTTTGTAATAAATTCATCATTAAAACTTTATTTGAATTCATTTTTAATTAGTTTTCTTTCTTTGAATTTTTTAAAAAAAGATTCATATTCAGAATATTGTTCTTTTAATTGAGGAGTCATTTCGTTGTAAGTATGTTCAAAAACTTCAATCGGTTCTACTTCATTACCATAAGTAAGAATTCTTTCATGTGTTTGAACAACATGTTCTTCAGCGTCTTTATCTATTTCAGATATTATTTCCTGAGTCAAAATATTTTTGTTTAATAAATATTTTTGAAAACGAACAATAGGATCTTTTTGTCTCCATTCTTCTTCTTCTGCTTTCGAACGATATAAAGTAGTATTGTCATTAGTTGTATGAGGGCCCATACGATAAGTTACAATTTCTATTAAACCAGGACCTTTTTTTTGACGAGATCTTTCAACAAACTCTTTGACAGCTACATGTACAGCTAAAACATCGTTCCCATCTACTTGAATACCCGGAATCCCAAAAGCATAACATTTTTGAGCTAAAGTTTCAGAATTGGAAGCAGTTTTTCTAGGAGTTGAAATAGCATATTGATTATTTTGAATAGCTACTACAAAAGGAGCTTTGTATACAGAAGCAAAATTTAAACCTGCATAAAATTCTTCGTGAGCTGTTCCACCGTCACCAATAGTAGCTAAAGTCACTTCATCTTTGTTTTGAAGTTTACTTGAAACAGCTAAACCAGCACCTATATTAATCCCTGAACCTATTATAATATTGACAGGCAAAATACGTTTTTTAGGGTCTAATTTAGAACCTTTTTCGTTACCGTACCAATAAAGATAAACATTTTCTAAAGGAATACCACGATATAAATATAAACCCATATCACGGAAATAAGGTGAAATCCAATCTTTTTCTTCTAAAGCAGAAGCGATACCTATTTGTCCGCCTTCATGACCTTCGTTGACAACATAAGAAAGCATTCTACCTTGACGTTGAAATTGAACCGCTTTGATATCAGCGACACGAGCTAAAACCATTGTTTTATACATTTTTAATAATTTATCGTTGGATATTTTAGGTTCTAGTTCTGAATTAATAACTTGACCTTCTAAATCTAAAATTTGTAATTTTTTTTTATTTAAGGGATTATATATATCGAATATTTCCACAACCAAAATTAATTCCTTTTTTCGTTTTTTCTTATAAAAAGTATTTTTGTAAATTTTTAATTTTTTTTATTAATACAAAAATAAATTATAAAAATTATTAATCTTTTTATTTCATCAATTTTATTATTTTTTCATTAAATTATAATTTCTTTGTTAAACTATTAACTTTTTTTAACTAATATATTTTAACTAATAAATTATAATAAACAATAATATAAAAACATAAATGTAATCATTTCTAAAATAAAATATTTTTTAATATTTTTTCAAATAAAAGTCTAACCTTTATTAATTATAAATTATTTTTAAAAAATTAAAATAAAATAATTTACATAAATTCATTTATTTTAAAAAATTTTCAATTATAAAAAAAGACAATAATTAAATATTTTCTTTTTTTTATAATTGAAAATAAAAAAATAAAAACGGTTTTTTATTTTTGAAATTACATTTTTTGCATTTTAAAAATGGATTATTATTTATATTTATTATATTCTTTAATTGTTGTTTTTATGAGTATTATTCAAAGATGATTTTTAAATTCTTTTGTAAAAATGGTTTTTTATGATATAATAGGATAATAATTTATTAGATTTTATTTTTATGAAATCTTTTTTTAAAGATTGAATACTTTTTTATATTATTTATTTGAAAAATTATTTTTTTATATAAATTATTCAAGTTTCTGATTGTTTTATTATGAAATATAATACAAAAATGCTTATTGTTATGTTATGAATGTTTGGTTCCGAAACTTTTTTTAAGAAAATATAAAAGAAAGGAGAGGTTATTATATGCAAAAAAATATTAAAAATAAAGTTATTTTTTGGTCATTTATATCTTTTGTTTTTTATTTTGTATTAGCTTTTGGTTTGTTACCATTTTTTTCAGAATCGCCAATTATAAAACATTTACAAAGTGTTTTTTATATTTTTCTATTAGTTAATGGTATTTATTTTTTTATTTTAAATGAAAAATTTGTTTTAGGAGGGTTAGAGGGAAATTTACTCTTTTTAGATAAAGTTTTTTTTTATGACAAAAAAGCTAAAAAACAAAATTATTTTTTTAGTCAAGATAATAGTATTGTTGTTGCAAGAATCATAATTATATTATTCGCTTTTTTTATGTGGTTATTTCAATTAATGGACGGAAAGACTTTTTTTTCTGCGATAATATTTACTGTTTTTTTATCTTTGTTTTTGAAAATATTAAATTTTTTCAAAGTTGAAAAAAAATTATTTATTGAACGCTTCCCTAAATGTATTAAAAAGAAATTTTTTTATAGATTATTTTTGTCTTCATTGCTGACAGGATTAATTGTAGGTATTAGTTCTGGTAATATATTAAAAAACGGTTTAAATACAGGAGGTACGGATGTTCTTTTTCGATATTTTTCTGATAAATATAAATTCTCCTTATCAAGTTTTTTTTTGTATATCGACGGAACTACTATATTGCTTTCTTTTGGTATTGATTTTTATAGAGCAAAAAATAAAAAGAATAGATTTAAGAAAAAATTGCTAATTAAATATATTTTTTCAATTTTTGTTTTCACAACTATTGTTTTATTTATTAATGGATTGACTGCTAAATAATAATATTTATAAAAAAATTAAGGAAACAAAATAAATTGTTCTTTTCTAAAAATAATTTTCATTTTAAAAAATTAAAAAAACTCTCTTTGAAAAAATATCGTGATTTTTATCAAGAATTTTTAATTTTTGGCGAGCATTTAATTGAGGAAGCTCTTAAAAAAGGAGTTGTCCTAGAATTGTATACTATTTCCTCCGATAAAGAAGGTACTTTGATATCTCCGAATTTGATGAAAGAATTAAATTCTAATAAAATTATTTATAACAGATGTGCACTTTGTAAAAAAGTTTCAGAACCTTTAAAAAGTGATAAAATTTTAGTTTTAGATGATGTTCAAGATCCTAGTAACATGGGAGCTTTATTAAGAAGTGCTTGCGCTTTTGGTTTTAAACATGTTTTTAGTAGTTTGAAATCAGCAGATTTTTATAACGAAAAAACTATTCAAAGTAGTCAAGGAGCTTTATTTTCTTTATTTTTAAAAAGAGGAAATATAGAAGAATTTTTGACTACTGCTAAAAAAAACGATTATTTAATTTTTAGTGCTTTATCACATGAAAAAAATATAGAATTAAATGAAGCTTCTGCATTAGCAAAACAAAGAAAGAAAATTTTAGTATTAGGGAACGAAGGCACTGGTATTTCTCCTTTAGTTCAAAACAAATCTGATTATTTTCTTTGTATTCAGACTGATCTTGTCGAAAGCTTGAATGTAAACGCAGCAGGCAGTATTTTAATGTATATTTTGAATTAATATTTTGAATAAAATCTTAAAATTTTTATTTTTAATAAATTTTAAATTTTTATATATATTTCCATAAAAAAAAGAGGAAGAGGAAAACACTTTCTCTTTTTTTTGTTTTTTTCTTGAAATTTATGTATGTTTCAATTTATTTATTTTTTTTATTTATAAATTTGAATTTCTAATATCTTTTATTATTTTTTTTCTTTTATTTTTGTAAAATTGATTTTTAGATAAATTTATATTTTTATCTTTTTTCGAGGCGGATTTATTTTTTAAATTTGGCAAATTATTATTTTTTGGTGTTTCTTTTGTTTCTTCTATCGGAATTACATCATTTGTTTTTTTTATTAATTGAACTCCACCTAAAATAAAAATCCCAACAATAACAATCGCTATTATTACTTTAACTGTTATTTTCAAAAGTTTCAAAAAAATTATAATTGAAACAATCGCAATTAATAATTTAATTATTTTGTCTATATTTTTTAAGTTTCCTATCTAATTAAAGATTTTTGTTGTACATTTTAAATTATAACTTTTTTTATTAATCCTTCATCGAAATTTAATATTATTTATTTTTTGGATAATTTGTATTTCAATTTATTCAAAAAATAATTTTGTGTTATAATAAATAAAAACTTATTAAATTTAAATTCTATTTTTACTTTTTTATTTAAAGAATCTAATTCATGGGTGAGTTGTGTAAAAATTTATGTCAAAATGGACAAAAAATAAACCTTATTTGAAATTATTTTTTTGGTTTTTCATTATAATTATTACTTTTTTAGTCTCTATTATACCTATTTTAGTTATTATTAATAACGATAAAGAAATAAAAAAGAATAATGCAAAAATTAAAATAGTTACGACTACTACTATGTTAAAAGATTTAGTTAAGCATTTATTAGGGGACGTCGATAAAGACGAACCTTCTTCTGGAGAATATCAAAAAATTGGAGATATACAATTTGAATCTTTAATGGGAGTAGGTGTAGACCCTCATAATTATCGTATTGTATTGTCTGATCGTAAAAAAATCAAAGAAGCAGATTTAGTCATTTTTAGCGGATTACATTTAGAAGCTAAAATGCCAGAATCTTTGGAAAAATTATCAAAAAAAAACTTTTTAAAAGCAGAATACATATTAATTCATGATAAAGTTGTGCGCAAAAATGATGAAGGCGCTGAAGACCCTCATTTTTGGTTCGATGTGGAATTATGGAAAAAAGTAGCTAAATATTTTAGTGAACATTTACATGAAAAATTGCCTTCCGAAGGTGAACCACAAAAAGAAGAAAACAAAAAAACAATACAAAAAAATTATAATATTTATTCTAAAAAGTTAGTTGAATTAAATGAATATATTGAATATAAATCAAATGATCTTAAAAACACTCTAAAAGTTAAACCAACATTGGTTACAGTTCATGACGCTTTTGCTTATTTCGCTCAAAAATATGGTTTCGATATAGAATCTATTCAAGGTATTTCTACTCAAACAGAAGCTGGAACAGCTAATATCAAACGTATAGCTAAAATATTACAAGAGAAAAACATAAAAGCTATGTTTACTGAAACTTCGATGCCTAAAGATGCTTTAGACGCTTTACAATCTCAATCTCAAAGTTTAGGTTATGAAATTAAAGTTATTAAAAATAATGATGGCGAATTATATTCTGATTCTTTAGGTAAAGAAGAAGACGAGAGCGAATATATTATTGATTTCACAAAAAAATCTAACGATCTAAATAAATATTCAGGAAAATATAAAGAATCCACTTATATTGGAGCTGTTTTACATAATATTAACTTAATTACAGAAAAATTAAAAAATTAATATAACTTTTTTTATAAAAAATAAAAATTTTTCACATTTCAATTATTTGATAAATATTTTTCGAATACATTTTGAAAAATCAAATTACGCTATAACCAACAAAGGAGCTTTAAAAAATGATTAAAAAAATTACTATTAGAGAATTAACTGTTTCTTATAATTTAAAACCTGTTTTATGGGATATCGATTTAGATATTGAACAAGGTTCGTTATGTGCTATCATTGGACCTAATGGAGCTGGAAAATCTACTTTAATTAAAACTATGCTTCAATTAATTAAAAAAGTTTCAGGGGAAGTTTTATTTTACGACCAAACTTACGATCAAATGAGAAAAAAAATCGCTTATGTTCCTCAAAGAAATTCAGTTGATTGGGATTTTCCTACCACTGTTTTAGATGTCGTTTTAATGGGCCGTTATGGTAAATTAGGATGGTTCCGTAGACCAACTTTAGAAGATAAAAAAATAGCTTTAGAATCTTTAGACAAAGTTGGAATGATCGATTTTAAAAATCGTCAGATATCTGAATTATCAGGTGGACAACAACAAAGAATTTTTTTAGCACGTGCACTCGCTCAAGAGGGAGAAATTTATTTAATGGATGAACCTTTTCAAGGAATCGATATCCAAACTGAAAAAAAAATTATTGAAATTTTAAAAGATTTACAAAAACAAAATAAAACTATTTTAGTAGTTCATCATGATTTAGAAACTGTATCAGATTATTTTGATCAAGTGATTTTATTAAATATTAAAAAAATAGCTAGTGGTTCAGTGAAAGAAGTTTTCAACAAGGAAAATATTCAAAAAACTTACCTTGATAAATCACTAAAAAATATCAATTTAGATAAATAATATATTTAACAAAAGACAAATCGAAAGGGGTTCAAGATATTTTGAATTTATTTGATCATACTAATATGCAAGTTTTAATGGGAGCTTCTTTTTTAGGTATAGCTGCTGGTATTTTAGGAGTTTTCATTATTTTAAAAAAACAATCTTTAGTAGGAGATATGGCTTCTCATACAGTCTTACCAGGAATTACTTTATTATATGTTATTTTACATCTTTTAGAACAAAACGAATGGCTCAAAATCAAAAATATTGATTTACGTTTTTTTGTTATTTTATGGTTCGGTTCTTTAATATCTTCTTTTATTGCTTTATTTTTAGTCGACATGATTAAAAAATATTCTAAAATCAAAATAGATACGATTTTATCTTTAATTTTAGCTTCTTTTTTCGGATTAGGGAATGTTATGATTTCTGTAGCTCAAAGACATATAGAAGATAATCAAATCGCTGTTTTAGATAAATTTATTTTAGGACAAATAGCTTTAATGAAACGTATTGACGTTATTACAGTTTTATTTGTTGCTATAATTACAATTTTGATTATTTTTTTATTGTGGAAAGAATTGAAAATTTTTATTTTCGATCCAGAATTTACTAAAAGTATGGGTTTTAATACTAAATGGTTAACTTTTATTTTAAATACTCTTTTAATTTTTGTTATTGTAGTAAGTTTAAAAATTACAGGAATTATTTTAACTAGTGCCTTTTTAATTATTCCTGGTGTGATCGCACGTCAATGGAGTGATAAATTATCCAAGAATGTTTTAATCGCTTCTATTGTAATTTTTTTATCTACTTTTATCGGAATTATTGTTAATAATTTAGCTAGTGAAAAATTACAATTACATAATTTACCTACAGGACCAATCATTATTGTTATCGCATCGATTTTTTGTCTTTTTTCCTTGTTTTTCGGTTCAAAACATGGTTTTGTTAAAAAAAATATACAAATCAAAAAATACAAAAATCAAATTAAAAAATATAAACAACTAATACATTTGTATCACAATAAAGATACTTCCGAATCTTATGAATTCGATATGTTTTTATTATCAGAAAAATATATTATTTTAGAAAATAAAAAACCCCAAATTACTCAAAAAGGTAAAGAATTAGTAGAAAAACTAATTGATGGTATGTTAATATGAACTTTATAGAAAAAATTTCTCAAGGTTTTGAATTAGATGTTTTTTTCGTAGTTGTATTGACTTCGTTATGTTTATCTGCTTTAGGTATTTTTTTGATTTTGAAAAAATTATCTATGGTAATAGACGCTATTAGTCATAGCGTGTTATTAGGTATTGTTTTAGGTTTTTTAGTTGTCAAAAAATTAGATGATCCTTTATTGATGATAGGAGCAGTTTTAATTGGTTTATTGACTTTTTATTGTATTCAATTTCTTCAAAAACATAAACAAATTAATAAAGATTCTGCTATTGGTATAGTTTTTACTACTTTTTTTGCTATTGCGATTATTTTGATTAGTACATTTACTAGAGATGTACATATTGATAATGACGCAGTTTTTACTGGTAACATTGAGTTAGTTACTTTTGATAAATTAAAGAGAATATTACCGATTTTAATAATAAATATTTTATTTGTTTTAGTTTTTTATAAAGAATTAAAAATATTTATTTTCGATCCAGCGTTAGCCACTATTTTAGGCTTTTCAATTACTCTGATTAATTATTTATTAATGAGTTTAGTTTCGATTACGGCTGTTGTTTCTTTTGATGTAGTAGGTTCTGTGATGACGATTGCTTGTTTTATCGGACCAGCAACTACCGCTTTATTGTTAACAAAAAATTTATTTCATGGTTTTTTATTGTCTTTATGGTTTTCTTTTATCAGTTCTAGTTGTGGTTATTATTTAGCTATTATTTTTGATGCTCCGATTTCTGGTATGATCGCTATTGTTATTTTAGTGATATTTTTATTAGTTTTATATTTCAATCCTGTGAACGGAATTTTAGTTAAAATTATTGTCAATTATTCGAAAAAACAAAAATTTGATTTACTAGAAAAACCAATTTATTTTATTGAAGAAATAGCCAAGGATTTAAAGTGGCCAACTAAATATTCTCAAAAAATTTGTAATAAAATTATAGAAAATGGTTATGTTGAAAAAAATAAGAAAAATAATTTTGTTTTAACTGAGTTAGGGAAACAAATTGTTGATGAAAACTTTTAATATTATCAATTAATGTTGAATTTTCGTTATTTTGAGTTTATATTTGGAATAATTTATTATTTATTTCATGATGTGAACGAAATTGTCTTTTTTTATCTTCGATTTTAAAAAAAGAAAAAAATATAAAAAAAGAAAAAATCAAATTATTTATTAGTCGAAAATAATAAATAATTTGATTTTTTTTATTTTATTTATTAAAAATTCAATTTTGATATAAACCATTGGAATAGTTTACTGTAAGCAATATATAAATTCAAATTAACATATTTTGTAAAAAATATTTTTTTTGTTGTTCGTAATTATTTAATATAACTGTTTCAGATTCTATTTTTTCATCTAATAAAGTTAAAAAATGAGCGATTTTTTCTTGTTCAGGAAGAGAAGGGAAAGAGATCGTAATTTTAGCAAAATATTGAGTATTTAAAACGGAACAGCTCAGCTTCTCCGCGTAAACTTCTTGAAAACATTGAACTTTGAAGTTCGAACATTGGTAAATTCGTTTCTTTGGCGAAGCTTCTTGCTAAGATTGTTTTTCCAGTTCCCGGAAGTCCGTAGAATAAGATTCCTTCTGGTGCTTCGACTTTACCAATACCTTCATATTTCTTCTTATTTTTAACATAGTTGATTATTTCTTGTAAGATTACTTTTTCTTTATGTAAAACGACTAGTTGTTTGAAAGATGGGAATTTTTTAGAATCTGCGATTTTAAACATTGAGTCATATTCGTCGTGAATTGCTTCGGGAGATTTGTTAGCTTCTTCTTCATCTAGCTGTTTTGTTAGTTTATTTTTTAAAGAATCCAGTTCTCTTAAATCTTTCAATTCTTGGTTATCTTTTACTTCTTTTAAAGCTCTAATTTCTTTTTGAAATTCTTCATTGAAATTTTCTTGATTCGTTTCCATTTTTTTTAATTCGTCAATAATTTGATTTTTTTGAGTTGAAAACTGAACTTATTGTTGTTTAATATCTTTCTTTAATTCGTCAATATCAAAACTATTTGCGTAAATTAAATAAAAAGCTCCACCGAATAATAAGGTTAAAATTAAAAATTTTTTTCCATTTTTATTTGGAATTGGTTGATTTTTCATAATCTTCCCCTTTCTTTCGTGATTATTTGTTTAAATTAGGTGTATCTTTTTTAATTGGTGTTATCTTTTTATCTTCTATTTTATTTTTTTCACCGTTATCTTTTTTTGAATTATTTTTTGGTTTTAAATCTTCGTTAATTGGTTTGATTGTAGAAATGGTTGAATGTGGAGTTCTATCCTTAGATTTAAATCTAACTTCTTTTAAATAAAAGAATCCAAAAATTATGATAAATAAAAAAATAGGAATTGAAATAATTAATAAAAGATATTTTAAAATTTTTTTTGAAATTTTTTTCATAATGTTCCTTTCCGACATTTAAAAATTGAAAAATAAGAGATTAAAAATTAAGAGTTTAAGTTTATATCTACAGCATAATTTTGGTATTTGTTTCGTTCTTTAGATTCATGATATAAAGGTGATGATTTACATTCTATTATAATTATATAATCTTGTTTATCTTGATGACGAATAATAAAATCAGGTTTTCCAACACCTTTTCCTTGTTTAAAAGCGTGTTGAAGTAATTTATTAATTTTAGGAGAATTTGATTTTTGTTCTTCTATAATAATGTTAGAATTATCATCATAATAACTCATTTCTCTTAATTTATTTCGTACTAAATGAGTTGTATTCGCTTCGTTAACCATATTTATTTTCCTTTTTAAATAATTTTTTTATTGTCGACTTAAATAAGTATATTTACAGTAAAAATTATAAACAAAAAAAATTATATGTTGTAAAATCGAAAAAATTATAAATTTTTCGCGTCAAATAAAATAAACGTAAATATTTTTTAATAACTTTTATATTTTTTAAATTAGTTACTAATAAGATCTTTCTTCAATAAATAGTAGTAAAAAACAGTTTTAACAAATTATTTAAAAATAGTTTGTTTGTTTTATATTCGAACTTAAACAAATTAAAAACCAAAAAAATAATTTAACTTTATAAATAATTATATTTTATTATTATTTGTAAAAATAATAATTAAAAATTTTCGTTAATTTTTAAAATTTATAGTTATTTATAGTTATTTATAGTTATTATTATGAACTCATTTTTTTCTTTATAAAAGACGATAAAAATAATTTAACTTTACAAATAATAATTTTTTTTTATTATTTATAAAAAATAATTAAAATGCTCCAAAAATTTAATTTTTAAAACTAAAATTCAAAGATATTTTTTAATTAATTTTTGTATTTTTTACAAAAATAAAAATAGGTTTACATAATATACATTATAGGAAGCTAAATTAATTTAAAAAAACCCTATTTTACGTATATTAAATTAATATTTGTTTTATAATTTTTTTTGTATTTTTTTTATTTTATCAAAACTTAAATATTTTATAATGTCTTTTTTAAAAACAATTTAAAAAATAAAAAAAATTAATAAAAATAAGAAAATAATAGAAATAAAATATAAAATTTTAATCTTTATTCTTTTATTTTTTCTTATTTTTATATCAAAATTCTTTTAAATTTATTTAAAATAATAAAAATTTAGTTTAATTAAAGTTAAAATATAATATTTGGTAAATTTATAATAAAAAATATAATAGTTAACTATAAATATAAATATGATTTTTTAAAAATTAGATTTAAATAAATAAAAAATACAAAAAAATTATTTAAATATATATTTAATCTGAAAAAATTTTAAATTTTAATATTATTTTGGTTTATGTTATAAAATATAAGAATTGAATCAAAAAATATATTACTTGTGTATTTATTAATAATTTATTAATATAAATAAAAAATAAAAAAATTAAGAATGAATAAAGTTATTTTTTATAACCAAAATTAAATTTAAAAATAATTTTGCTATCTGATAATTAATTAATTTACAAATTTTTAAATTAAAATCTATTCAAAAGAAGTAGATAAATTATAATTATTGCACGCGGCGGAGGAGAAGAAGATATTATTGCAATATTCAATCATACATTAATAACAAATAGTATTAGAAATTCACAAAAACCTATAATTACAGCTATTGGACATGCTTCTAATCAAACTTTTTCAAATTTAGTCGCTTATGATACTTCGATTATTTCTTCTGAAGGTATCCGAAATATTATTGATAAAATATTATTCAAAACAAGATGTTATTTCCGAATTGATGCAAAAATACACATATAAATATTGATTTAGATTTTGTTAGTTTTGATAACATGAATAGTAACGAATCATATTCACAAAAAAATATTTTAGCGAAATTAAATCCTTTATCTTTAGTTCGATTGATTAACGAATATTCTTTTATATTATATTTTTGGAAAAGCAATATAAAGAGTAATTTAAATCTTAGTCGAAAAATATTATATTTAAATGAAGAAATAGAAAATTTTTGTAAATTACGTTTTTTCGAAACAAAAAAACTTACTAATTAAGTTGCAAAATAGGGAATGTTATTTATTAATTCAAAAGATATAATATCTATAAAATAATTTTGTAAAATTTTATGTTTTATGTTTAGGGCGTAAATAAACGCATAAATACAGTAATCTAACCAATTGCAATGGATGTTATAATTCCATTAAATCATATGGGCGGTTTCTTAAACAAAAGAATAAGAAATAACAGCAGCTCATAAAAGAGGGTCGAGGGGAATTAACTACCTAAGAAGATTCCGCAATATGAAAAATAGTCATGGATAAAGCTAAAATGCTCTAATAACGTAAATATTGTAATAGAAGAACCTACTGAGAAAGTTAATGAGACTCGGAGATCGAAGGTGTTATAGAAAAATGGTTTTGTTTTCTATAAATTATCACTAGTAGCTATTAAATTAGCAACTTCAAACTATCGTGGAAGTAGTTATATCCCTAAAACATATAATGAACTAACATATGGAGAAAGGAAGAAGTTCACCACTAGAACTCACAAAAACGAACCTAAAACTATCAGGTGTATTTATGTCGGAAATTTAAGATTCCTAAACATCACATTTAAGAAGGTTAAAACACAGAATAATAATAAGACCGAGGATGCAAGAAAAAAGAGACTTTTAGTAATCAGAGGAGTTAAAAACTAATTTGGAATAATTTGAATAATCTCGTCTTCACAAGGAAATTAAGAAAGTTAAGTACAGGGGTTTGGAACCATCTTTTTGGTACTCTTAAAGAAACAATTTTTAATTCATAAAACATGAACGAAACTATTAATTATTTTTATTCTAATACAAAAAAATAAATTTTAAACATAAAAAAATATTTTTTTTAAAAAGAAAAAAAGAAAATAATAATAAAAAAACATATAACTTGTTTTTTTTTTTTTTTGTATATTTTTTTATATAAATAAAATTTATAAAAAAAGGAAATTATATATAAAATGAGTTGTAAATTTTTTATTTACTTTAGGTTAATTTTATTAATTTTAATTATTGGAAGCGGTATTATATTTTTTTTACTTCCTGTGAGTGCTTATAAAACAAAAGAGGAAAGTAATACAGATGATAACAAATTTGAATATGAACGTTCTCAGCATGATAATAAAATTACTAAAAAATTACATTAAAAAATAATATGGGAAATTTTATTAAAATTTTAGAAGAGGAATGTGATAAAAGAGGAAATATTACTAAATCAAGAGCTTTTGAAATAGATGGTGAAAAAATTGATTGGACATGGAATATAAAAACTTTTGATGCTGAATATGATGACAAAGATCAACAAATAAAACAAATAATATATAAAGCTGAAAATTCACCAGATTGGGAAAGTGATGAAACATCGTTAAAAAAATATGATGATAATGGAAGAGTTGTTGAAAACAGAGCTTTGAAAGCTGGATATGAAATTGATTATGTGAACGCAAGAACTTTTGATGCCCAATATAATGAAAAAGGTGAACAAATAAAACAAATAATGTATAAAGCTGAAAATTCACCAGATTGGGAAAGTGACAAAACATGGACTAAAGAATATAATGAGGATGGCATTTTAATCAAAAAAGAATATTTTAATAATGATGGAACAGTTGATAATGAACGCACTCGGTATTTTGAACAGTCGCAAGATTATAATGGAAATGGAAAATTTTTAAAAAGAAGAGCTTTAAAACCCAACAAGAAAATTGATTGGGTGAATCTAGAAACTTATGATGCTCAATATAATGACAAAGGTGAACAAATAAAACAAATAATGTATAAAGCTGAAAATGAGATTGATTGGGCGAATGAACTCACCTATGAACATGTATATAATGAGGATGGTATTCAAATCAAAACAGAATATTTTAATAACGATGGAACAGTTGATAATGAACGCACTCGGTATTTTGAAACATTGTCAAATGAAACGTTGTCAAATAATCAAAATGATTTAGTTGCACCATATGAAGAATCCTTCTAAAGAATTATTTACAGGTTCTGATAATCAACAAAATACACAAACACTAGAAAATTTATTATATTCAGAAAATAAATCATCTTGTGAAAATTTAATAAAAATTTTGAATAATATATTAAAATTAGATTTACAACTTCTGAAATTGAATAGAGATATTTATAATTTTCAACAAAGAATGAATGAAATTAAACCAGAATTAATTCAAAATAAATTGAAAATAAATAACCAATATATCAATTTAAAACAAGATATTATAACTTTTTTAACAAATAATTTAATTTTTTTAAAAGATAAAATAAATAATTTTCATCAAAATAAAACTAATAAATATAATGAACTTATAGACAAAATGGATAATCAAAAAGAACAGATTAAAATTAATTATCAAAACAAATTTAATGATTTAAGTTCTGATTTTAAACAAGATTTAAAATCTAAATGGAATACAACAGAAGAATTAAAACCAAATTTAGAAGACACTGTTTTTAATAATGTATTTCAATATAATGAAATAATCGATTCAAAAAAATCATTAGATACAAACATTAATAATATCAAAAATAAATTAAATGATCTTAATCAAGATAATATGATAAATGTTTTTGATAATGAATTAGAACCCTTATTTAATTGGTCGGAAATATCTAATCAATTAATAAATAATTTAGAGAAAATTATTAATAATGAGATCCATATTTATTTTAATCATTTTTCAAATATAGTTGTTGTAGAAGAAGAATTTTTACCAAATGTTGTTGGGGCCTCTAAATTCAAAGAAGAACTCAAAACTATATTAGATTATGTGAAAAATCCTAAAAAATATAAAGAAATGGGAGTTGATATATCAAAAGGTTATTTATTATATGGACCTCCAGGAACTGGTAAAACTTTTATAGTAAAAGAATTTACTAAAACATCCGGATTAAAATTTTTATATATGAGCGGTTCTTCTTTTCAATCAGATAAATATGTTGGTACTGGAGTGAAAGCTGTTCAAGAATTATTTCAAAATGCTCGTAAAATGGCTCCTTGTATTATATTTATTGATGAAATTGACGCGGTAGCTAGTCATCGATCTAAGTCTCCTGATCAAAGCGGCGGCAGTAAATCTTATGATAAAACTTTAGACGAATTATTAACACAATTAGATGGTTTTGTTTCTAAAGAACAACCTCTAGAGAAGCCAATTTTTATCTTTGGTGCTACTAATTTACCAGAATCTTTAGATAAAGCTTTATTAAGACCTGGTCGTCTTGATAAACATATAAAAATCGATATCCCTAATTTATCCGAAACAAAAGAATTTTTGCAATTTTTTTTAAAAAATCGAGAATTATCTCCAGATGTAAAAAATAATAATCGTTTTTTAGATGAGTTAAGTCAAAGATGTTATAATCAGAAATTTAGTCAATCTCATTTAAAAAAAATAATTTCTGAAACGGCTTTGATGGCGTTGAGAGAAAATAATACAGATTTAAGAACTCAAAATTTTGAAGACAGTTTTCAAAATGTTTTAGCCACTTTAAATAGTAAAGAAATGTTACCTTTAAAACCTAATTTATCTCAGAAAACTCATTTATGGTGGATTATAGGTTCTGTCCTTATAATCAGTTCCTTATTAATCATTTTGTTTTATTATCGAAAACATTTGAGAACGAAAAAAATATGGAGCCTTTATGAATAAATTAAACTTTATCAAGAAATTTAAAATTAAATTCTTTTTTAATAATATTAGCTATATCAGGACCATTATTTTTACTGGTTCGAGAAATTAATATCCAATTTTTTAATAATCATCAAAAAGAAAAATATACCCCTTTTATGTTAATAGATAAAATTAAGGAAGTTAATTATGAAAATATCGAAAAAATTGAAATCTTTAATTTAGGAATTAGTTTTTTTTGACCAGATAAACAATTATATAAAATAGAAATTTATAAAAAAAATAAGATAGTTAGTTATGCTTATATGGATTATGTAATATATACGGATTTCGTAAAAGAATTAAATGGTCGTAGTATAGAAGTTCCTGGACAAAAAAGTATTTTTGAAAATCAACAACCAATCAAACATTTAGTCCTTTATCATTCTAATTTTTGGACATCCCCTTTCACCAATATTTTCGGAGTGTTTAGTGTTCTTACTCCTTTATTATGGATGTTTTATCTTTTAAATAATATTTTAGAACAAAGAAAAAATAAATCTAAAATAAAAAATCATTTACCTTTTCAAACGGATCGTCCTCTCGCTTTCAAAGATGTCGCCGGAAACAAAGAAGAAAAAGAAGAGATGAAAGAATTAATTGATTTCTTAAACAATCCACACAAATATCAAAAAATGGGAGCTGTTATTCCGAAGGGAGTTTTATTAGAAGGACCTCCAGGAAC
>NZ_JBGGGR010000033.1:0-1899 GCF_041276565.1 'Camptotheca acuminata' phytoplasma | reverse complement strand
AATCTTGGTCAAAAAGAAGAATGGAAAGTGGAGGGCGTGTGCCGATTATACGGACCTCAACAAAGCATGTCCTAAGGACATCTTTCCTATCCCCCGGATTGATCAATTGGTGAACGCCACTACAGGACCCCAACTGATGAGTTTCATGGATGCCTATTCAGCATATAACCATATAAAATGTTTGGTCCCGACCAAGAAAAGATAGCCTTCATCTCTGAAAGGGGAATATATTGTTACAGAATGATGACCTTTGGGCTGAAAAATGCAGGGGCTACCTATCAAAGGCTTATATGAATGCCATGTTCAGTAAATAGATAGGAAAGACCATAGAGGTTTATATTGACGACATGCTGGTAAAGAGAGTTGAGAGGAAAAACCATATAGTACACCTTGAAGAGACCTTCCAAATCCTGAATAAGTACGGGATGGAGCTCAACTCGACCTAGTGCACGTTTGGAGTTTGCAGAGGGAAATTTTTTGGGATTCATAGTATCCCAAAGAGGAATTGAGGAGGATCCAGGCCAAATAAGAGCCATACTAGAGATGAAAGCTCCTGTCACCAAGAAGGAAATTTAGAGTTTGAATGGGCAAACAGCAACATTAAACAGGTTTATTTTGAAGTCAACTGACCAATGCGTACCGTTCTTCAAAGCCTTAAAAGGAAGGAACAAGGTTGAGTGGGATGAGGAATGTGAACAAGCTTTCCAAGCATTAAAGAAATATTTAGCTTCCCCCGAAGTTTTGACTAACTAAAGGTGGGGGAGACATTTTTCCTTTACCTAGCTATATCGCCAAATGCTGTGAGTTCAGAACTGGTTAGAAAAGAAGGACGGGTTCAGAAGTCAGTGTTTTATACAAGTAAGGTCCTTTTGGATACGGAGATGCAGTATTCAGACAAGGAAAAAATTAGCCTTGGCCTTGGTGGTTTCAGCTAGGAAACTCAGGCCCTACTTGCATGAGCACCCTATAGTCATTCCTACTTCATACCTCTTGAGAAACGGTACTCCATCATCCTGACCTATCAAGAAGGCTTACACAATGGGCCATAGAGCTCGGGGAATCCGACATATCATACGTCCCAAGGACGTTGATTAAAGCATAGGCTTTGGCCGATTTTATAGCCGAATTTACCACTCAAGTAAGAGAAGAAATGCGAAAAACACTTGATCAAGGGTACTGGATTTTATACACAAATGGTGCCTCCACCAATTCCGGGTCCGTCTTGGTAAATCAAAACGAGATCAAAATCAGGAAAGCAACTACCCTGAAATTTAATGCATCAAACAATGAAATGGAGTATGAAGCTTTGATCTCATGACTTTGTACAGCACTGAAATACGGATCAGCTATGCTAAGGGCATGCTCGGATTCCGAGCTAATAGTAAGCCAGGTCAAAGGAGTGTATGCAGTAAAAGATGACTGAATGCAAAAATACTATGACTTGGTGATGACTTATATGAAGGTGCTGAAAGAACTTTCAATAGAGAAAATCTTGAGAGAAGAGAATGCAGAGGCTGATGAGTTAGCCACCCTTGATGCTAATAATAAAGGGGATGAGAATACTCATGAAATAGGGATTTACCAGTACCCGAGCATAGACGAAGGATACCTTGGCCTCTATTGAAGCAACCGAAGGTTGGAGGGAGCCAGTAAGGCTATTTTTGCAGAACGGTACCCTCCCTACTGAATAGAAAAAGGTGAGAAGCCTCTGAATTAAAGCAGCTTGATACATGATTTTAGATTATAAACTTTACCAAAGATCATTCTCAAAGCCGTTGCTATTATCCTTGGGCCCAGAAGAGGCAGATTATGTAATCAGGGAAATACATAAAGGAATTTATGGAAACCACAATGGAGGTAGAATGGTAGCCCATTTAGCTCTCACTCAGGCATGCGAGA
>NZ_JBGGGR010000032.1:0-1948 GCF_041276565.1 'Camptotheca acuminata' phytoplasma | reverse complement strand
TTTATTATAATTTTTTTTATTTTTAAAAATATTAAACACGTTCTTTTATTATTTTATCTGTAATATTTTTAGGTGTTTTTGAATATTTAGCAAATTGCATAACAAAACTTGCTCTTCCTTGAGTATTAGAACGTAAATCAGTAGCATATCCAAACATTTCAGATAAAGGAACTAAACATTTAATAACAATGGTATTACCACGATTTGCTTGTGTTTCTAATTTTCCTCTTCTAGATACTAAATTACCGATAACGTTACCGACATACTCATTAGGAGTAACAACTTCTACATTCATAATAGGTTCTAAAAGAATTAAACCCCCATTATGTTTTGTTTCTTTTAATGCAATAGAAGCAGCAATTTTGAAAGCAATTTCTGATGAATCGACATCATGGTAAGAACCATCAAATAAAATAGCTTTGACATCTATAAAAGGATAACCAGCTACAATACCATTACTTAAAGATTCTTCTAAACCTTTTTTAACAGCCGGTATATATTCACGAGGAATAATACCACCTACAATTTTGTTTACAAATTCGAATCCTTTACCTTCGTTAGGCTCAAAACGAATCCAAACATGGCCATATTGACCACGTCCACCGGATTGACGAATAAATTTGCCTTCTGTTTCAACAGCTTTTGTTAAAGTCTCTCTGTAAGAAACTTGTGGTTGAGCTACATTAGCTTGTATTTGAAATTCTCTTCTTAAACGATCAATAATAATATCAAGATGCAATTCACCCATTCCGGCAATAATTGTTTGTCCTGTTTCGTTATCGATATGAACTTTAAAAGTCGGATCTTCTTCAGCTAATTTACCTAAAGCAACAGCAATTTTATCTTGATCATTTTTAGTTTTAGGTTCGACTGCGATTTCTATAACTGGCTCAGGAAAATTCATAGATTCTAAAATAATAGAATCATTATCTAAAGCTAAAGTGTTTCCTGTAGTAGTATTTTTTAATCCTACAACAGCGACGATATCTCCAGCTTTGGCTTCTTGAATTTCTTCTCTAGTATTAGCATGCATTTGTAATAAACGTCCTACACGCTCTTTAATATTTTTAGAAGTATTTTTAATATAAGTTCCTGTTTTCAAAACACCAGAATAAATTCTTACAAAAGTTAAACGACCTACAAAAGGATCAGTCATAATTTTGAATGCTAAAGCTGTAAAAGGTTCATCATCAAAAGGTTTACGAATTATTTTGTTCTCATTGGCATCTACACCTGTTACAGGTGGAACATCTAAAGGAGAAGGAAGAAAATCAATCATAGCATCTAAAATTTTCAAAACACCTTTATTTTTAAAAGCAGTACCACATAATACAGGAAAAAAAGAAACGTTTAAAGTAACTCTTCTAATGATTGTTTTTAAAGTCTCAGCACTAACTTCTTGACCAGCAAAAAACATATTCATTAAATCATCATCGAACTCAGATAAAGTTTCGACTAATTCTTGTCTTTTTTGTTTAGCTATTGCTAATAAATTTTCAGGAATTTCAATAAATTTACCGCTTTCTGAAACAGAATTAGGATCATATTGAAAAGCTGTCATTTCTAATAAATCAATAATACCAGTAAAATCATTTTCTTTTCCAATTGGCCATTGAATAGCAGCTGTTTTAACGCCTAATCTTTGTTTTAAAGTATTAATTGCGTTTTCAAAATCTGCTCCTATTTTATCCATTTTGTTAACAAAAACAATTCTCGGAACTTTATATTCAGTAGCTTGACGCCAAACGGTTTCTGTTTGTGGTTCTACACCGGCTTGCGCATCAATAACTGCAATCGCACCGTCTAAAACTCTTAAAGAACGAGAAACTTCAACTGTAAAATCTACGTGCCCTGGTGTATCAATAATTTGAATTTTATGATCTTTCCAAAAAACAGTAGTAGCTGCTGAAGTAATTGTAATACCTCTTTCTTGTTCTTGTTCCATCCA
>NZ_JBGGGR010000031.1:0-1949 GCF_041276565.1 'Camptotheca acuminata' phytoplasma | reverse complement strand
TCAAGAATTATTTACCGGTTCTTTTTTTTATGAAAAAAAAGTTCTTTTTATCGAAAATCTTTCTTTAGTTTTTTCAAAAAAAAATATAAAATTTGATTTTATAATAGATTTCTTCACTAAACCCAATGAAAATATTATTATTTATTTAAACGAAGAAAAAAATAAATTTCCTGCTGAAATAAAAAAACAAATATATCGTTATTTTAATATTGTAAAAAAAGATAAAATTACTGCTCAAAAATTATTTGAATATACTAAAGAAGAATTTGAAAAAGATGATTTTAAAATCAAAAAAGAAATAATCTGTTTGTTAATTAAAAAAATTCATAATAATTTATTTGTTTTAAAAGAAGAAATTGAAAAAATTAAAATATATCATTTAGAAAATAAAAACATTGATGATATAAAGATCATAGAAAATTTAGTTTCTGATTCAGAAGAAAAAAATATATTTTTATTAATTAAATCTATTATTCGAAATAATTTTAAAATAGAAAATTTACAATTATTACAATATTTGATAAGCAAAAAAGAAAATACTTTTTTTATTGTTTATCAAATATTAAATAAATTAGAAGAGATGATTATCGTACGTGATTTTATGAATCAAAATAAAACAAATAACGAAATTGCTTCCTTATTAAAATATTCTGTAGAAAAAACTTTTTTTCTAACAAAAGAAACTAAAACTTTGTCTATAGAAAAAATTAAAGATTTATTTTTGATTTTTTTTGATTTATATTATAAAATGAAAAAAGGAATTTTAAAACCTCAACATGTTTTACAAAAAATTTTAATAAAACAATTAGGGACTAAATAACAAAATTAATAAGTTATAAATATTTCTTTTTCTCTTTTATATAAAAAAATTTGAAAAAATTTAAAATAAATAAATTAAAATTGTAAATGAAATTTATTTTAATATAATTTATAACATTCTTCAATATAATTTTTTTTAATATAAAATATTTAAAATAAAGAAACTGAAAAAAAAGCAAACATGGAATTATTAACAATATTATTAATTTTTTTTTGTTATTTAATCGGTTCTATTCCGATGGGTTTAATTATAAGTAAAATTTTTTTTAATAAAGATTTACGTGTTCTAGGTTCTAAAAATATAGGTTCTACCAATACTTTTAGAGTTTTAGGTCCGAAATATGGAATTATTGTTTTTCTTTTGGATTTTTTCAAAGGTTTTTGGGTTTTTTTTCTGAAATCTTATCTTGATGATCCAAATAATTTAATTTATTTTGGTGTCGCTCTTATCTTAGGTCATATGTTTTCTATTTTTAATAATTTTAAAGGCGGAAAAGCAATAGCTACTTCTGTAGGTTTTATTACTGTCATAGATCCTTTAATTGGTATTTCAGGAGTCTTAATGTTTATGATTTTCGTGATGATTTCTGGATACGCTTCTTTATCATCTTTGTTAGCTACTTTCTTGGTTAATGTTTTTTTATGGGTTAAAAGAGATTATTCAAATTTTGATAAAGAATTTGATAAACAACGAAATCTTATTTTTATTTTGATTATTACTATTATTATTTTTATAAAACATTCTAGTAATATAATTAATTTAATAAAAGGGAAAGAAAATAGAATTCGTTTTAAAAAAAATAATAAATTGTAAAAAAAGTTATAAAAAATCTTGTTTATTCCTTTTCTCATATCTAAATAAAAAAACAAACTGTTAAATATATAACAATTTGTTTTTTTTTTTTTTTATTTAGTTTTTTTATTTAGTTTTTTTATTTAGTTTTTTTATTTAGTTTTTTTATTTAGTTTTTTTATTTAGTTTTTTTATTTAGTTTTTTTATTTAGTTTTTTACTTTCTAATAATTTATCTATTTCTTCTTTCGTGATTGTTTCTTGTTCTAATAATAAAGTAACTATTTTTTCTAATAGAGGTTTATTATTAGTCATGATTTGTTTCGCTTCTTGATAAC
>NZ_JBGGGR010000030.1:0-2271 GCF_041276565.1 'Camptotheca acuminata' phytoplasma | reverse complement strand
AATAACAGCTCCCATTTTTTGATATTTGTGTGGATTGTTTAAGAAATCAATTAATTCTTTCATCTCTTCTTTTTCTTCTTTGTTTCCGGCGACATCTTTTAAAGTAAAAAGAGATTTTTGTTTAGAAGAAATTTTAGGATTAGTGTTTAATTTATCAGAACTTTTTTCGATATTATTCAATATATAAAAAGAAAAGATTATAGGATAAATAGATATTATAATTTTTATAGTTAATTTGTTAAAATTTATTAAATTATTTAAAATTTTGGCCCAAAGTATATTTTGTTTACTTTTAGAATATATAGAATAAAATAAATAATGTTCTAAAATTTGAAACAAGATAAGATATATTATAAGATAATAAAAAAATTTTTTATTTTTGAAGAATTCGGTAATGTTATTTATATTCATGATGAAACAATGTCCTCTTTTTGATGATAATTAATTTTTAAAAATAGTTAATTTGTTTGTTCTAATATTTTAAATATTGTTGTATTATTTCTATTATTTAATATATTGTTGCGAAATTCAATTTGATTTAATTTATTATTTGAATAATTTAAAACACTTTCATTAATTAATTGATTTTCAAAATTAAATGCTGAAACTTTAGTTAATTTTCTTTCTGCGTTATAATAGAATTTAGATGTGGTTTGCGAATTTCCTCTTGCTTGAGGTGTTTTTTTAATTTCTTCAACTAAACCGTTTGTGTTATTTGTTATTTCATATTTTTCTATTTCTTTTTTATTCGAATCTACAACAGAAATTGTTTCTATTTCGCCTTCTTGATCATAAAAAAACATATATGCACGTTGTAATTTTGAATTTTTGTCTAATATTTTTATTTCTTTTATTTGTTTATTGTCATCTTGATAAGTTAATTTAGCTTTTTTTATTGTAATAGGTTGATTATTTGTTGTTTTTATTTCTTGGATTTCTCTTATATTGTTGTTAGTTTCGTCATAAATATTTTTATATTTATTATGATCTGTTTCATTTTCTATTGTTTCTTTATTATTTTCTAATAAAAAATTATAAAAAAAGTAATCTGTACCAATTGAAGATAAAATAATTTTATCGTTATATTTTTTATCAACTATATCTTTATTTGAACCATTGTTAGAATGGTTTTTATTATTATTGTTATTTTTGAATTTATTTTGTGTTGTTGACGAATTTTCATTTGTTGATAACTTTGTTATACTAACAACTATTAATACAATAATTATCAAAATAATTAATATTATCAATGATTTTCTTTGATTTTTGTTCATAATTTTTTTCTTTCTTAAAATTTTAGTTTGTTAAAAACAAACTTTAAATCATTATAACATTATAAACAAAAAAAAAAAAAAAACAAGTTATATGTTTTTTTCTTTAATACTATTAATTTTTTTTATTTTCACTAAAATTAATAAAATAACGAACAATTTGATTTGAAAAAAATATATTTGAGTGGAAATTTTTGATAAAAAATGTTTTGTCACAATTAAATTTGAAATATATAAATTCATATTCCAAATTTAATTTAAAAAATTTCAATTGATTTTTTAATAAAAAAATATATTAATACAAATTTTAAATTTTTAACTATTATTTATTTTCGATAAATTATATTAGTTGTTTTTTAAATAAAACAAGATAATCAATATTTAAATTCAATTTAAGTAAATTATTCTTTAAAAAATATGAATACAACAGAAGACATTACAAAGATATACGAAATAATAACAAAAAAATAAATATTTTTATTGTTTATTAAATCTTGTTCTTTTGATATTAATTTTTGTTGAATTGTTTTTAATTCTTTATGTTTTTGTTTTAAATTTGTTTGAGCGGTTATTAATTGTTTATTTTTATTATTTAAATCCGTTTTGATTGTTATTAATTCATCATCTTTATGAATTGATTGAGTATTAATGTTATTCTGTTCTTTATCTTTATAATTTAAATTCGTTTGAGTGTTTTGGAATTCTTTCTGTTTTGGTTTCAAATCGTTTTTATAAGCTGTTAATTTTGATTTCATTTCATTCAATTCAGTTTGAGAGGCTGTTGATTTATCATCTTTTTGATTCAAATTTGTTTGAACGATTTCTAATTTTTGTTTGATTTCGTTTAATTTATTTTGAACTGTTATTAATTTTGTTTGTGTTTTACTTAATTCAGTTTGAACTGTTTTTAACTCTTCATCTTTTTTATTTAAATTATTTTCAGAAGTTGTTAATTTTGTTTGTGTTTCTCTTAATTTGGTTTCAGAAGTTGTTAATTTTG
>NZ_JBGGGR010000029.1:0-2343 GCF_041276565.1 'Camptotheca acuminata' phytoplasma | reverse complement strand
TTTGGATTTTTTAGTTTGGAACTAATTATATTTCGGCATATATAGATTTTTTAAAAAAAAATTATTAATTTAAATTATTAAAAAAATTAATTTAATAATATTTTATATCATTTCAAAAAAACATTTTTTTAAAAAAATATTATAATAAATATATAAAATAATTAAATATTTTTAATATTTTTTTAAACAAAGTTATTCAAAAGGTATCAGAAATATTGTGGTAGTTTTTAGTAAGTTTATATAAATTAATTAATTTATATAAACTAATGAGAAGTTGTGGAATAAATCAATATAATTAAGACAATAGTTATATTTTTTAAATGTTTAATTAAAATTTGTACCTTTCACAAAGATAACTTATCTTAAAAATTTTTAAATAAAATTATAATTAAAAAAGGATCAAAGTATTATGAATTCGAATAATAAAATAAACGTTTATGATGTTACTAATTATTTAATTCGTCAAATTTATACTTGTCAATGTCAAATTACTAATATGAAAATAAATAAACTATTGTATTATATTCAAGGATATTATGTAGCGAAATACGATAAATTTCTTTTTGAAGAACCGATAGAAGCGTGGATGTTTGGACCAGTTATTCCACATATTTATGGTGAATTTTTTGAATTTGTTGATAAACCTATCGATAAAGATTATATTTGTCAAGGAGCTACTAATAACGAAATAACACAAGAAGCCAAAGACATCATTGAACAAGTTATACAAAAATATGCTAATTTGGATGCTTATAAATTAAGTGTTCAAACGCATAAAGAAAGTCCGTGGCAACAAGCTTACAACCCACGAAAAAAATGGAAAAACAATATTATTACTTTGCAATCATTAAAAGATTTTTTCAAAAACCAAAAAAATTAATGATTCGAAAGGTTCCCAACTTGGATTTGAAAAAATTATCAAATAAAAAAACAATTTCAAGAAATTATTCGCATTATTAGTAGTCTTTGCCAGAACATATCAAGAACTAAAAATTTAAAAAAAAGTAATAATTCAGCAAATGGAGATATAGAAGCAACTTATAGAGATACTATCGCTCTTCATTTGAACATCTATTCTTCTATGTTCGAAGGTTTAGTTTCTGCTGAATCAATAAATGCACATGGCAAAACAGACATTATGATACCTTTAAAAGATAATGTAAGATATATTGCAGAATACGCTATTTTTTAAAAAAAATCAACAACTTTTATGCCGATACAAAAAAAATTTAAACAATTAATTTATAATGCCACAGATAAGGACACAAAAATTTCATTAATTTTTTTTTGTTTTAGATAAAGTTTTTGAACCTAATAAAATTTTTGATTTAGTTGTTAAAGTGTTTAAAGAAAATAGTTTTTCGGAAAAAATCATTTCTAAAAAAGAAATATATAAAAATCATGATTGGATAATAAAAACTAAAATAGAAAAATTACCAGAAATAAATTTTGAAATTCATGTGGGAATTTATCATTTTTATTATGATAGAGATTACAGAAATCAAAAATAAAAATTAACTTATATTAGAACTATCTATTAATAAAGCGAAATTATTGTTTGTCGAAATTGAAATATTTATTTATTATTTGTTATAATAATAAATGTTAGTTGAAAAATATAAGATAATTTTGCATTTTTCGCTTAAATTTATAAAAAACAAAATGTTATTTTTTTAATAAAAAAATATTTATTACAAAATTTATTTTTTTTAAAAAAAAATATTATTTTGTAAAAATTTATGTTAAAATTAAATGTAGTTTTTTTATAGAAAATAAAATTTTATTAGTTAATTTTTAATTTTCCCGGAGGGGTAGCGAAGTGGCTAAACGCATCAGTCTGTAAAACTGCTCCTTAACAGGTACGATGGTTCGAATCCATCCCCCTTCACCATTAATATTTTTTATTAAATTTCTATATTTCAACTTATTTCTTTGAAAACTGAAGATGATTAAAAATCGATTTTTTTAAAACAAGTTTTTTGTTCTTAAGATCAAAAATCTTAAAACGAAGAGTTTGATCCTGGCTCAGGATAAACGCTGGCGGCGTGCTTAATACATGCAAGTCGAACGGAGACCATTTATGGTTTTAGTGGCGAACGGGTGAGTAACACGTAAGTAACCTGCCTTTAAGACGAGGATAACAAGTGGAAACATTTGCTAAGACTGGATAGGAAATAGAAGGATAACCTTTTATTTTTAAAAGACCTTCTTCGGAAGGTATGCTTAAAGAAGGGCTTGCGCCACATTAGTTAGTTGGTAGGGTAAAAGCCTACCAAGACTATGATGTGTAGCTGGACTGAGAGGTTGAACAGCCACATTGGGACTGAGACACGGCCCAAACTC
>NZ_JBGGGR010000028.1:0-2376 GCF_041276565.1 'Camptotheca acuminata' phytoplasma | reverse complement strand
TTTAAAAAATTATTCTTTTTTTTAGTAAAAAAAAGAATTTTATAAATACAATAATATAATATCATTTTTTTATTAAACAATTTAAGAAATTTTATTTGATAAAAAAAAAAAAAATCAAAAAATAGTCCATTTTACAATAAAAAAGACAATATAAAAAATGGAAATTCTTTGATTTTTACAACAAATAAAACAAAAAAATAACAAGCTTAAATAAAAAAATAAAAGAAGATAATTTTATTTATAATAAGATTATTTTTTCAGTGAAAAAATTTTTTTACATTACTTTTAATTGAATAAATAAAAAATATAAAAAAAGAATTTATAATAAAATAACAATATTTTATTCATATATTAATATAAATATAAAAAGATTTTATATTATTTCATTACTTTTTTTAATTTTTTATAATCTCCTTTTAATAATTTATCGATTTTATCTTAAATTTGCAATTGTTTAATATTTCAAATATCCCTTTAACCGATAAATATAGTATTTATTGAGGTTGTTTTTTAAAATTTTTTTAAATAAAATATATTTTTAAAATTATTCTTTTTTGAATGATATTTTTAATGATGAACTTTATATGGAATAAAAATTATATTTAATATACTGGTTTTTAAACTGATAATTTAAAAACAAAACAAAAATAAATATAAATTTTATTTCTTTTGATTATCATTTTTACTTTAATTTTAATTTTTGAAGAATAATTTGACTATTCTTTTCTAAAGAATCATCACCTTTTAAAATAGTTCTGTTTGGGATTCGATAAAACTGAAAAAAATGAAGATAACCTTGACGAATCAAATTAAAATGCGATATAGGTTGATTTTCGATCCAGTCTGGTTGATGATTCATTTGAGTTTGTTTTCTTTGAAGAGCCTTTTCAGGTTCGATATCTAAGAGAAACTGAAAAGACTGAGGATCACGAACTTCAATAGAACGCGTAACTACCAAATCCAAAATTTTTTGTAAATACAAAATCTGTTTTTGTTTTTGAGGATGCTCCAAATAAGGGAAAATTTGATAAGCGAAAGTAGAAGGAAACCAACGATCCAAAATAACAATTGTGTCTGTCTTAAAATAAGGATTTATGTTCTCTTTTTGAATTTGAGCCATATTAGCTAACGCCAAGTGAAAACGAGTCTCATAAGATAATGTCGGACCGTTGATAAAAAGTTCTTTAATTTGGAGCCCAACAGAACTACTCCCTAATCCTTGAAACACTTGAAAAGGTTTTTTTAATTCCTTCAATTTTTCAGTTAAATGTTGAATTAAAGTGGTTTTACCACTACCATCAATACCCTCAATCACTATTATTTTCATTTTCTGATCCTCTTTTTATTTTTATTTAATCTTTTTTTATTTATATTTTGAGATATCATAAACTATTTTCAAAAATATAATTTTATTAATTTTATTAATTTTATTAATTTTATTAATTTTATTAATTTTATTAATTTTATTAATTTTATTAATTTTATTAATTTTATTAATTTTATTAATTTTATTAATTTTATTAAAAAAACATTCCATAAAATAAGAAATAAATAATTTGACTTTAAAATGAAAATTATTTTCAGCGTTGTTATAATATCAACAATATAAATTTATAAAGAATTCAAATTTTTTTAAAATTGTTTTTTTTGTTATATGTTTTTATATTATAAACAAATTTATAAAATATTTTGAATTTTGTTTTTGAAATAAAAAGCGATTATATAAAATTTATTTTCGAATCTTAGTCCGATAATTCGCGACGTATCTGTTCCCCTAACTTTATAACGATATTTATATACAACTTTTGTTAAAACTTTGAACTCAAATTGTTTCTTTGTTTCTGGTCCCACAAGACGAGTTTGAATAAAAGAATATTTTTTTAAAATAATGTTAATTTCTGTTTGTTTTAATTCTCTAATAAGATTTTGATTCAAAAAAAATAAAATCTTTATAATTTTTTTATTTTTTCTAATTTTTTATAAAATACAAATAATACTTTAAAAATTTAATTTTCATAAAAGATAAAATCAATTAATTGAATTATTGTAAAAAATAAAAAAAGACTAAATGAGAATGTTAATTTTTAAAATAATATATTTTTAATTAATTTTGTCTGAGATTCGTATAGCGAGATATATTTCAAACTTCAATTTGAAAAAATACTTTGTTTATATTTTTATTTTTTTAACTAATAATTTTTTAAAAAAATATTTAAAGAAAAAAAACGACTGTTTAATAGTCGTTTTTTTATTTAGTTTTTTACTTTCTAATAATTTATCTATTTCTTCTTTCGTGATTGTTTCTTGTTCTAATAATAAAGTAACTATTTTTTCTAATAGAGGTTTATTATTAGTCATGATTTGTTTCGCTTCTTG
>NZ_JBGGGR010000027.1:0-3109 GCF_041276565.1 'Camptotheca acuminata' phytoplasma | reverse complement strand
TTGATATTTGTGTGGATTGTTTAAGAAATCAATTAATTCTTTCATCTCTTCTTTTTCTTCTTTGTTTCCAGCGACATCTTTTAAAGTAAAAAGAGATTTTTGTTTATCTGAAACTTCAGGATTAGTGTTTAATTTTCCAGATTTTTCTTTTATTCCGTTAATAATATAAAAGATAAAAATAACAGAAGACAAGGGCGAAACAATAACAAGAAAAAACTGTATAACATTACTAAACGGTTTTAAGAAAAAATTGTCTATATTATTCGGAAAAATTAGATAATTTTTAAAAGATTCTATATCTCTTAAAAAAGAATAATTAAAAAAAGAATGGTCCATTTGGGTATACCATTTTTTATTATTTATATCAGACACTACAACTTTATAAAAATTATCATTTCTTAAAAAACTGTTATTTCCAACAGAAAAACATTTAATAGAGTCTAATTCATTTTGAATATTTTTTATTTGTAAAATTAAATCCTGAGGTCTATTTAAATAAGTAACATCATTTTCTTGCCATTGTTGCTTGGTTTCAAACACAATCGCTAAAAGTATTACAAATAATAAACCTAAAATAAAAAATAATTTCGATTTTAAAAATCTTTTTGGAATTTTCATTTTTATTTTTTTCTCCTAAAAAACTTTTTTTTATTTTTTCGAAGATTGTATAAAGCAAACAAGATAATTGTAAGAATAAAGAAAATGATTAAAATTATCATAATAATTTGTAATAATCTTTGAAAATTTTTAGTATCTAGGAATGAAGAATATTTTGTCGATTGTTCTTTTATTGGGTGATTTTTTTTATTTTCTGATTTTATTTTTGTAAAAGTGTCTTCAAAATGGCTTTTTTCTACTAGCTTATCAGGATCTTCTTTGAAAGCAATTTGTTTTGCTTGTTGAATTAATGAATCTAACCTACTCTGACTAAATTTAGCTTCAAAACATTTTGCAGCTAATTCTTTCAAAAACACTTCATCATTCAATACTTCTGGAGAAAAATTTATTGAATCTTTTTTTAATAAACTTTTCAACATACCTAATGTATCTTTTTCATTTGGTAAATCAAATAAAATATGTTTTTCTAATCTTCCTGGTCTGATAATAGCAGGATCCAAGGAATCGAACATATTAGTTGCTCCAATTATAATCACAGGGTATTCATTGTGTTCGTTAAATCAATCTAATTGAACAAATAATTCGCTAACTAAACTATTATTTTCAAGACTTCCATCTCCTCCTGAACCAGAAACTCTTTGAGAAGCAATAATATCAATTTCATCAATAAAAATGATAGAAGGTTTTTTAGTATCAAATGCTTGTTGGAACAAGTTTCTTATTTTTTTCGCACCTTCGCCTACAAAACGCTCTTTAAATTCAGTACTAGAAGCATAAAAAAAAGGAACATTTAAAGATTTAGATAATTGTTTCATTACATAAGTTTTCCCGGTTCCGGGAGGTCCGTGAAATATATACCCTTTAGGGATTTTAATATTTTTTTTGTTGATATTTTGGATAATCTGTCAAATAATTAGCTAAATATTGTAACTCATCTCTGAGTTCATCAGCTAAAAAAACATTTGACAAAAAACCTATAATAGGGGTTCCTTGTTCTGAAAATCTTATTTTTTCGGTTCTTTTATTATCTAGTTTATAATTAATATCAAATGTTTTATCGTGTTTCCAATTAACGTCTCCATTAATAAAAAAACTCTTGAACTAATTATTTTATTATCTTCATTAAGTATTTTCTTCTAAATATTTTCTTCCATCTAAATCGTTAATTATTTTTTTATGTGTATTGTTCTCGTTAATGTCTTGTTTTATATTTGGTTCATCTAAATTTAATCTAACAATTTGTTTATCGTCAAGATTATAAGTTTCGTTGTTGTCCCAATCTATTTCTTTCTCATTTTTAAATCTTCTTCGTTTTATGATATCACCTTTGGCATCATATTCTCGATTCCAAGTACCTTCACTAGCCCAATCTATTGTTTTATCATCTTTTAAACGTCTTTGTTCAATAATATTATTTTTTTCATCATATTTTCTTTGCCAAGTGTCTTTATGAGAACAGTTTATATAATTTTGGTCTTTGAAATATATTTGTTCAATGATACGGTCTTTTTCGTCATATTTTCTATTCCAAGTACTAGAATGTTGCCAATCTATTTCTACTTCATTCTTTAAATGTCTTTGTTCGATAACATTACCTTTATCATCATATTTTTTTTCTAAAGTGCCTGCTGCCTTATAATCTATTTCGACTTTAAATAAAATTTCTTCGACAACATTACCTTTGTCATCATATTTTTTTGTTCCAAGTATTTGCGTCATTCCAGCTTATTTCATCCTCACTTTTTAAACGTCTTTGTTCGACAACATTGCCTTTGTCATCATATTTTTTGTTCCAAGTGCTTGAAGAAAAATAATTTACTTTATCTTGTGATAAAAAAACTCTTTGTTTTATAATGTTTCCTTTTCGATCATATTCTCGATTCTAAGTATCTGAATGATTCAAATTTATTTAGTTATTCGTTTGAAGACGTCTTTGTTCGATAATATTTTTGTTGTTATCAAATTTGATTGACCAACGAGCACTTGGATTCAAATCTATTATCGTTCCATCAGGTGAATAAGTTCTATCATAAGTTTCTCTATTATAAGAATCTGGAGTACCGTTTGCTTTAAACCTTGTTTGTTTGATGATATTTCCTTGTTGATTGTATTCACGATTCCAAGTATCTATTTTATCCCAATCTATTTCTCCAGTGTCGCTTTTTAGACGTCTTTGTTCGGTAATATTACCTCTATCATCTTGTTTTCGGGTATAAAAAACACCATTCTCATTTATTGGTGTTGTATTATTTTCACCTGTAGCAACAATAATACAAACAAAAAAAAGAGAAAAATAAGGAAAACAATAACAAAAATGGAAAAATATTTCTTTTATAATTTAGAAACATCCATTTTTTATTCTCTTGTTGCATTGATATTTTGTGTTCCTTTCTAAGATATTTTCTTTAAAATAAAAAAATAATTAAAAATTAATAAAAAAAATTATTAATTTTTAATTATTATGAATCAAAAAAAAAAAAAAAAAAAAAAA
>NZ_JBGGGR010000026.1:0-3420 GCF_041276565.1 'Camptotheca acuminata' phytoplasma | reverse complement strand
TTTTTTTGATTTAATCAATTGTTTTAATCACGGCATTAAAAACGTTGTCGGCTTAATATCGCTCATAATTGGTATCTCTCAACCGATGATTAATTTTTTAAAACAAAATAATATCACTGTTATTATCAAGTTTGATAACGATACTACCGGCATTAAACAATTTAACAGCTTACGATATTCCGGCGCTTATTAAAAAAATTCCGTTTCAGGATTGCAAGGATGCGGACGACGTTTTAAAAAAAATGCGGGTTTTAACGCCTATCAAAAAAATATATCTTTTATAATTGTGTAAAATTTTTTTATGTTATTATCGGAATAATTAAATAATGATTTTATTTTTTTTAACAATCAATTTTTATAAAACGTTATTAAAAAAATAAAAAAATACATTTATGCCGTTTTGATAATTTCGGCTTTAAAACTATTTTGAATATTTCAAAATTTCTATCAAAAAATCAAAAATTAGACATGTTTTATTGTTGATTAACACAAAATATATAATATATTATTTAAAAAGTTTTGAAAGGACTAATCCTTTTTAGGGTTAAAATAAGATATATAGAAAATGAAAAATAAAGAAACAAATTTATTAATAGTTTCAAATCAAGATAATAAATACAAGTGTTTAAATGATAAACAAAAAAACCTATTATTCTAGTAAACAAAAAAAGAATTAGAAGAAATTAACAAGAATATAGAAGAATTAAAAAAAACAAAAATAAATTAGAATCTCTTATTGAAAATAAAATTTCATTAATAAATAATAATAAAGAAAATACTCAAGAATTTAAACAAAATGAAAAAGAACTTTCTAAAGTGGAACAAAGAGATAGTCGAACATGAAAAGAAGTTAGAAGAATACCAAAATAGAAAAAAATAAATTTAAATAAAAGAGATAAAATTCAAGGTCGATTAATTAATGAATGATTTTTATTTTAAAACAATCAATTTTTTTATAAAACATATTTTTTAAAAAAAATAACAGGTGGAAAAAATAAAAAAATAGTTTCAACATTAGAAAATTTTATTAAATCTAAAAAAAACTTATTATATCATTTAATAAACCACCAAAACAGGCAAAAAACATCTTTCAATGAAAGAAATTAAAACATTTATTAAATTAAAAAACACGTTTTAGAATCTTGTCTTTTAATTTTAAGTTTTTTAAAACCCTCCTTTATTAATTATTAATCATAAAATTATTCTTGATAATTTGTTTCAAAACGAAACAATATTTTTTTTGTTTTCTTAATGAATAGTTAATAAAATTTATTAATTATTTTTTTCTTAAAAGAATAAACAAAAAAAATGTTAATTCTTAATTAAATCTTAATTAAACAATTTTTTTGACATATAATTATAATTTTAATCCGGAGCCAGAACTGATATTACTTTATTCTTTATGTTTTTTATAACTTTCAAAAGATACAATTATTTAATTAACTTTTAAATACTAATCAAAAAAATCCAAGAATTAAAAAAGTCATTAAAAATTTTTAAACAACTTAAAATTATAAAAAAATAGATTATCAACATAGAAATACGCATTAATTTATGTTCTCGTGATTTAGATAAATTATTTTAGAAATTTTAAGAAAATTAAATTTTTAAAAAATAAAAATAACAAGAAAAAATAATTATATTTAATTCTTATTTAAACCGACAATAAAAATAATTTAATCAAAGAAATTAAATACAATAAAAAAAATCCAATTTATAAAAAAAGAAATTGTTAAATTATATTAGTTGAAAATTTTTTATTTTATTAAAAAAATTTTTTCTAAATTTTAAAATTTCAAATTTAAAAAGAGTTTAAAAACGATCTTATATTCTTTTATTTATAAAAGAATTTAACTTCTAATTTTTTAAAAAAAATTTAAAATTAACAAAAATTTTAGAAAAGATTATCTTCTCAAATATCTTCTCAAAATTAGAAACCATTAAACAGATACATAATAAGTTCTTTTTAAAACTCTGCAACGGAAGAATAAAAAAATTATCAAGAAGATTTATTAAAATCTTACAATTATAATAATTTATTTAGTTAACTTAAACGAAAAAATTTAAATTATAATTAACTCCTCGGATAAATCTTTTTCTTGTTGGTATTTTTTTATATTTTTTATTTTTTTATATTTTTTATTTTTTTATATTTTTTATTTTTTTATATTTTTTTATTGTTAATTTTTAGAAAAGAAAAAAAAAAAAAAATGCAAAAGGAAACAAAAAAAATATTTATTTTTTCTTTATTTATAATTTTTTTTATTCTAATTAGTTTATTAATAGTCGTTTTGGAACAAAATAATCATTCTTCAATAAAAATTAATGATTTAGAAGCTGAGATTACAACATTAAACAAAAATATTACTTTTAAAATAAATGAATTAGATTCTAAAACCAAAGAATTAGAAACAAAAAAATCTGAACTCGAAACAAAAACAAACGAACTAGATACGAAAACAACAGAAATGACAACTCTTCACATTCAAATTGAAAATTTAAAAAATGATAAAACAACATTAACAGCTGGCATCGAAGTCCTTAAAACAGAAGTCGAAAGAAAAACAACAGAATTAAACAATAACACCAGTTTATCTTTAACAGAAATAAATGAATTAAACATGAAGATAACAACATTAAACGAAAATATCGACTCTAAAACTCAAAATTTAGAATCGACAACAACTCAATTAAATGAAAAACAAGACAAAATCAACAATCAAATCGAAAATTTAAGTGAAAACCAACAACGCATCTCCCGAGATACCGAAACGATCCGGACTAAGACTCAAACCATCCAAAACCTCCAAGAAATAATTACACAACAAGAAGAAAAAATCCAAAATGTCAACTCTGAAAAAGAACAAATAAATACACAAATCAACAGTTTAAAATCAAATCTTGAAGAAACAAAAAGAAAACTCGAAGAAGAAACCCAAAAATTAACAACGAAAACGTCTCAATTAGAAACTGAAAAAAGTAATTTAAATCAAGCGATTGAAAAACTGACAAAAGACAATGAAACCAAAACAGCGGATTCTAACAACAGTCAAACGAACTCATCAGAAGAAATTAAAGGTCTTCGTACTCAATTAGATAACAAAATGCAAGATTTAGCTAAGAAACAATTAGAAGTCGACGAAATAACAAATACCTTAAAAACGAATGACGAACGTTTAACTCAAATCATCCAAGAATTAGATAAAAGAACAACAGATTTAACAACTGAAACAGCGAAAGTCGCTCAACTTTCACGAGAAATCGACACCTTAAAACAAAAAATTACTAATTTAGAAATAAGCAACACCCAATTAACAAATAGAAATCAAGAATTAGACACCAAAGTGGCACTGCAAACTAGTATATGGAACCTTTTTTCAAAAATGAAAAAAGAGAATTTAATAATTTTCTTTTTTTTAA
>NZ_JBGGGR010000025.1:0-4774 GCF_041276565.1 'Camptotheca acuminata' phytoplasma | reverse complement strand
AAAGGAATTAAAAATGGAAAACTATATTCAATCTAAATTGAAACAATTAAAATTCAAAACAATAACACCTATTCAAGAAGAAATATTCAAAAATTTTCATAAACCTTTTCATTTAGTAGGGATATCGCCCACAGGAACAGGTAAAACACATGCTTATTTATTGCCTATTTTAAATCAAATTAACTGGAATAAAAACACAATTCAAGCCATCGTTGTCGTTCCTACCAACGAGTTAATTTTTCAAATTTTGAAAATGTCCAAAGAGGTAGAACCAAAAAGTTCTCAAATCAAAATTTTATACAGAGGAATGGATAAACAAAAAATACTTAAAACTTTTGAAAAAAAACAACCTCCTTTAATTATAACTACTCTGGATAAATTAGCTCAATATGATTCTTTGTTGAAAGTAATCAAATTTTATCAATCTTCTTTGTTGGTTTTAGATGAAGCAGATATGTTATTTGATCAAAATTCCTTATCTTTATTAGATAATTTACTAATCAAATGGCAACCTAAAATTTTATTATTTTCAGCTTCTATAACTGAAAATATGACACCTTTCATCAATAAATATTTCGGAAAATCTTTATTCTTAAATGTCAATGATAAACAAAAATTAAATTTAAAATATTACGCTTTATTAAGTTACAAAGAAACACGTTTAAATGATTTAATGCATTTGATGAAAAATCTCAATCCTTATTCGGCTTTGATTTTTTTTTCCACCAAACAAGAACAATCAAAAGTATATACTTCTCTGAAAGAATTAAAACTTAATATTTTAAATTTTCATTCTGATCTCACAATAGAAAAAAGAAAATATTTTATGAATGAAATCAGAAAAGCCAAATATCAATATATTTTAGCGAGTGATTTAGTATCTAGAGGTCTTGATCTAGATATCGAATGGGTCATTCACTATGATTTACCTCATAAAAATCTAGAATTTTTTCAACATAGAAGCGGAAGAACAGGACGAATGGGTAAAGAAGGCAAAATAATTGTTTTTTATGATGAAAAAGATAAAGAAACTTTAAATAAATTAAAAATCAAAAACAATATTATTTTTAAAGAAATAACTTTAAATAAAAACGGTTTTTCTGAAAAAGAGAAAAAAGAACCAAGAACAACAAAAAAAATCCAAACATTTTTAACTTCGCCCCATAAAAAAAATGTTCCTCAAATAAAAAAAAATTATAAAATAAAAAAAAGAAAGTTCGATAAAAATAAAAAATATGCTAAAAATAGGTAGTCATGTATCTTTTAAAAGTCCTTCTTTTTACTTAAATTCTTTAAAAGAAACTTTATCTTTTGGAGCTAATACTTTTATGATTTATTCAGGAGCTCCTCAAAATAATCAAAGAATTGATATAAAAAAAGTCTTTATTAAAGAAACATTACAAGAAATAGAAAAAAATAATTTAAACTTAAATGATTTAGTTGGTCATGCTCCTTATATAATTAATTTAGCTAATCCTTCTCTAGAAAAAAGAAATTTCGCTATTTCTTTTTTAACTGAAGAATTAAAAAGATTCGCAAAATTACAAATTCCTCAAATGGTTTTACATCCTGGCAATAGTCTCAAACAAACAAAAAAAGAAGCTATTGAATTCATAGCACAAGGAATTAATCAAATTTTTCAAAATACCTCTTCTTTAAAAACAAAAATAGCGCTTGAAACGATGGCCGGAAAAGGAACTGAAATAGGTTCTTCTTTTAATGAAATGAAAGAAATTATTAATTTAATCGAAGATAAAACCAGGATTAGCGTCTGTTTTGATACTTGTCATGTTTTCGATTCAGGATATGATATTAAAAATAATTTCGAATCAGTTATGTTAGAATTTGAACAAATTATTAATAAAAAATATTTAAGTGTCTTGCATATTAATGATTCTAAAAATGATTTAGGAAACAAAAAAGATCGACATGAAAATATTGGTTATGGGAAAATAGGTTTTGAATCTTTAATTAAAATTATTCATCATCCTCTCTTTTCCTCTTTGCCTAAAATTTTAGAAACTCCTTTTGTTAATAATCTTCCTCCTTATAAATTAGAAATCGAAATGATTAAAGAAAAAAAATTTAATCCTAATATAAAAAATATTTTAATCAATAAATAAAAATTCACAAATAAAAAAATCCTATTCAATTTAATGAAATAGGATTTTTCTTTATAATATCTTCTAATTCTTCTTTACGTATAGTTTCGTTTGGTTTTTCTATTAATCGTTGGGCAATTATTTTTAAAACTTTTTGATTTTTTTCGATTATCTGTTTAGTTTCTTTTAAATAAAAATCTAATTGTTTTGGTTTGGGTGGTTGTATTCTTTGAAAAGCGTTTTTAGCATTCCTAATATCATCAGAACATCCTTCTTTGATTTTTTTTGGATCCATTTTATTATTATCAGCTAAAAAAGATTGAGCCGCTTGTCCTCCAAAAGACAACAAAACATCTAACCTAGGGTTTGCCTTTTTTTTTATAGTCATAGTATGCCCTAAAGTATGACCTCTTTTTTTAATAGTAACGTATTTAACTTCAAAATGTTCTGGATGAGCTAAAGCAATTAATGTATGTCCAGATTCATGATAAGCTGTTATTTCTTTTTCTGTTAAATATCCAGAATTATTTGGAAACAAATTAAAAATTTTCTGTCCATACAAAAAATAAACATTAAACAATAATATAATAAAATTAAAAGAAAGTAAAAAATAAAAAATTGGAGAATACTTTTTTTGAGTCATAGTATTATATAAAAACCTTTCTTCTAATTTTAGAATTTAAAAACAATAGAAATGCATTTTAAACAAAAATTTCTAATTTTCATCAAAAGGTATTTTATCGATTCTTTTAATTTCGTAATCTAAAATCATATACGTCATTTTTTCTAGGAAATCAATTTTGACATTTCGTAAATGTATAAGGTGTTCATCTATTTTACGTTTTACTTCATTTTGAATTCTGGAAATATAATAAGGCACATTGTTTTCTGTTATTTTTTCCCAACTTAATTTAGATATAAAATTTATCATCTGTTTATCAAAATTATTTTGAAAATTTGAATTTATTTTATCAATAGAAGAAGATAAATCCAAATTGATCTGAGAATTTTTTTGATCTAAGTCGATATTCAGAATATTATATGCTAAATTAAGTTTGTTTTTTGTATTATTTGAATATTCTTCATATTTGTTTAATACATCTTCTTTATTTTTTGATTTTATTTTGTTATCTTTGAATTCTTTTTGTTTACTAAAAAACGGATCTGAGTCTTGGTTTATTTGAGTTAATAATAATGTTGCGTTTGTTTGTAATATTTGTATTTCATCTTTAAGTTTATTTTGTTCTTTGTCAAAAAAAAATATTTTATTTTGTTTTTCCGATTCAAGATTTGTTTTTAAATTTCGGAAATATAATTCATAATCTCTCTTATCAGTTTCAAAACTCTTATATTCTGAAATAAATTCTTCCATTTCGCTTTTAACAAAACCTTTCAATTTGTTGTCTTCTAAATGTTTAACTAAAATCGAAATTTGGTCAATATTTTTATATATATCAGTAATATTATTTATCAACGAATTTTGTTTTATCAAAAAATCTTTTATTAGATTTTCTTGATTGTTTTCTGAAAGAGTAATATCTAATTCGGAAATTAATTTATTACGGTATTCTTCGCTTATATCATTGTATTTCTCTTTTATATTTTCTTGTTGTTTTTTTAATATTACTTTAATAGAATTAATTTGTTGATCTAAATTGTTTAATGAATTCAATAATCTAGATTTATAATCATCTAAAAAATTATAATATTGTGATTTTAATATGTAAGGAATCTTTTCATTTTGAGATAATAACTGAATCATATAAATAAATTTGAAATACATTTTTTTTATATATTCTAATTTTTGGATTGTTTCTATATTTTCATATTCAATACAAGTTTGAAAGTAGTATATAATTGAATCTAAGTTTTTAATTCTAAGTTTTTGAATATTTATAATGTAATTTTTAGAAAATTCTGCTATTACATTATATGGAAAATCTTCAAAAAGTACAACAAAATTATTATTCGAATTAAATTTATCTAATTCTGTTTTATTTTCTTTTTCTTTATTTTCTTCAATCGATTGAGGAAATAATTTCTCTATTTCATATTTTATACTTGTTAAAAATGTGTTTATATCAAAAATTTCTTTTATATCAGAAAATTTGTTAAAGACTTGTTTTAATTCTTCTTCTAATTCTTGGGATAATCTATCAATTTGAGGTTTCACCTCGTTCGAAATATGTTTGTGAACCCCATTATAATACTCCGTTAAAAAAGAAATAAAAAAAATATTTCTCTCCGTTACAAATTGTTGTTTTGCAGCTTCTGGAAAGTCTTCTAATAATTCAATTCTTTTTCTAATATTTTTTTGTAATTCATCATTATATAATAATTCAATTCTTTTTTCTTTATTTGTTTGTAATTCATCATTATATAAAGGAGCTTGTGCGTCTGAAAAAATTTGTTGTGTATATTTATATTCAAACAAATATTCTTGTTGTTCTTTGAATTTTTTTCCTAACTCTTTGCTTATTTCCGATTCTTCTCCTGCTTCTCGAATTGTCTTTTGTTCGTTGGTAGAAGATGAAGTTTTTAAAGGTTCAATAACTTGATTCATATCAGAATCAGAAATTTCAACTGTTTGTGAAGGAATTTGTGAAGACGGTTCATTATTTGCAGTTGGAGCTGTTGTTAAAGGTTCAATAACTTGATTCATATCAGAATCA
>NZ_JBGGGR010000024.1:0-5205 GCF_041276565.1 'Camptotheca acuminata' phytoplasma | reverse complement strand
ATTATTTATTTTTAATTATTTATTTTTAATTATTTATTTTTAATTATTTATTTTTAATTATTTATTTTTAATTATTTATTTTTAATTATTTATTTTTAATTATTTATTTTTAATTATTTATTTTTAAAATTTTCAATAAGAAAAATAAAATTTTTCTTAATTAATTTTTTCAAGAAATATTTTCATAAATAAATTCGATAAAATATTATAATATAATTAAGTCTATAAAAATTTATTTTTAATTATAAATGCTGTTTATATTATTATTTAATTCTTTTATATTTAATTGAATTTAATTAATATTTAACTTTTTATGAATTTAGAAAAAATGTAAAAAAATTCATAATTATACATATTTTGAACTGAAAAAAATAAAGAAAATAATAAAACGAAAACAATAAAAATTCCGGTGCAATTATAATTGCAACACGTTATTTTTTTATTATAATAATAATTACTTTAACGTTTTGAATTTATAAATTAAAATCATTTTCATTTTTATTAAAGTAGAAAATGAAAGTTATAGAAAGTAGTTTTTAAAAAATGACTTTAGCAAAAAAAATAGTTTTATTTGTTTGGTCTTTGATGTTGTTGGCAATCGGTATCGTTTCTTTTATTTTGATAAAACAAAGCAGAGATGATAAACAATTAGAAAAAATTACTATGGTAACAGCGTTGCCAGATGTTAAAAATTTTTTAACTCTCAATAAAGTAAAGGAAGCATTAAACAAAGAAAGAATCGAATTAGATGTTCAGTTTTCCGGAGGAGATTTTTCAAAAAATCACGAACGTGTACAAGATGGGACAGTTGATGCGAAATTAGATTCTCACCTTCCTTGGTCTACTTTTCAAAGTTTAAGACAAAAACCGAATGCGACACCTAATATAGAAGTTATTATGCCTTTGTATTTCACTCAGTTTGGTATGTATAAATTAAATAGAAATAATTTAGAATATAACAATTTAGCAGATCGTCTAATTAAAATGTTAATACCAAGAGAAGAAACTCAAAAAACTTTAGCTTTACGTTTTTTAGAAAAAGAAAATTTAATAACAAGAAAACCAGAAAGAACAGATTTAAATTTAGTAATACAACCAAATGGTAAAAAAAGATTATTTCAATTAACTTTAGATGATTTTACTATAAATTCTACAAATTTACAAATAGATGATACATCTGATATTTTAAACGACGAGATGATCACTCGATTAAGAAAAAGCCGAAATGAACCATTGTATGCAGATATTATGTTAAACTATCCAGGAGTTGTAAGATCGAAAGTAGGACAATCTTTAGATGAACTTAATGTTTTGAAAAAGATGGACTTACCAGAAGATCAAAACGATCCTATTTGGGTTTTTTTGATTTCTTTAATAGTTAAAAAAGACAAAGTTAATGAATCAAAAATACAAAAATTAAAAAAAGTTCTTTCAAAACCAGAAATTTTACAATCTTATTGGAACGAACATAGAGAAAATACAATTGGGTTTAAACCAAATGAATTACAACAAATAACTGACAAAATAAATTCTTATTTTGTTTAAAATCAAACAAGGAATTAATAATGCATAATGCTTAATATTTTTAAGACTTTTTGGAACGTTTTAATTTCTCAAAGTAAGAATAATAACAGTTTTTTAATATTAAAAGGTACAAAAGATACTTTAATAGTATCTTTTGTATCTTGTACGATAGCTGTTTTTATTGGTTTTTGGTTAGGTATTTTTTTATATTTATTTAAAATTAATAATAAAATAAAATCTTATTTTATTATTAATTTTTTTGTTAATTTTATTCTTTCTATTCCTTTTTTATTGTTAGTTAATTATATTATTAAATATTTTTTAGGACCTTATTTTGGTTTATATGTTGGATTCAAAGTTAGTTTTTTATCTCTTAGTTTAATTTTAATTGTTGCTTTCGCTCGTTATTGTGAACAAGTTTTCTTACAGTTAAATCAGGAACTTTATTCTGTCGCTTATACTTTAGGAGCTAATCAAATTCAATTTATCTTTTATTTTATATTGCCAGAATCTATTTCGCATTTAATTTTAAGAGTAAATTCGCTTTTTATTTCTTCTTTGGCATATTCTAATGTTTTAGTTCTTTTAGGATTAGAAGGAATAGGATATATAGCTTATCAATATGGTGTTCAAAAAGATACTAATATTCATTTAAAGGGATTCGAATACAACGATATCATTTGGGTATCTATTATCATTTTATTTATTTTAATTCAAATATTTACTTTTATTACTAATTTTATAGCTCGTAAATTGAATAGAGCTTAAAATTTTTTTTAAAAAAAATAAATTATTTTCAGGAATATATTAAAATTTCAATTTTTTTTAAAAAAATAATATAATAAAAAATTCTTTATTATATTATTTTTTTAAAAAAAATTGAAATTATATTTCACAACTGTTCCATCAGAAAAAGTCACTTGTGATATGTCATTTGTTTCTGGAATATATTCATATATAATATAAAAATTATTTTCAAAAATTTCTTTTGTTAATAAACAAGTATCTGGATCATATTCTTTAATTTTACCATCTGGTAATTTTTCTTTAATCAAATTTCCTTTGATATTGTCGAAATATTTAATATGATCTCCATCAGGAGAAGTCCATTGAGATAATTTATTATTTTCGGAATTATATTCCTTTAAGCTTTCTTTTATCGTGCCATCTGGATAAATTATTTGTTTAATTTCGTTCGATTCTTCTTCAAATTCAATTATATTTTTATTACTTAACAATAATCTTTTTAATTTATTATTATCGTCGTTATATTCTCTGATTGTTTCTATAATTTTTCCATCTGTAAAAATTTCTTTTAATAAAAAACCATTTTGAGGATCATATTCTTCTATTTTGCCATCTGGTTTGATTTTTGTAATAATTTTATCCGTAAAAGGATTATATATATGAACTTCACCGTCAGGAAAAATTTCTTTAGTTAATTTATTTGTATACAAACCATATTCTTTAATATAACCATTATTAAAAATTAATTTAATTAAATTTCGAGAATTGATATCATATTCTTTTATGATTTTTTGGTCTTCTGATGTATCTCGGAAATGATGAGGAAAATATTCTCTTGTTGTGCCATTAGGAAAAATTTCTTTTTTCAAATAATGAATATATTCTTTAGAGATTTGATCTGGTGTTATTTCTTCAAATAAATGTCCTGTATAACTGTCATATTTTTTTTGATGCATAATAGGAATTCGATCGTTTTCATTAAAATTGACTGGATCAGGTTTTTTGTGAAAAAAAATTTCTTTAACCAAATTATATGTTTGTTGATCATATTCTCTGATGTTCCCATAACAATCAATTAATTTATGAATTTTTCCTGTTTTGTAATTGTATTCTAATTGTTTATTATCTTGAGAAATAATCTTTATAATATCTGGGTAAGCAATATCGTATATGAGAAAAATATCATTGGGTAAATTATGATATCGATATTTATTTTCATCGTTATCGTTTTCTTGTTTTTCTGAATCATCTTTTTCAGATTTTGGTTTTTCTATATCTTCTTCTATATTTTTTTCTATATCTTCTTCTATATTTTTTTCTATATCTTCTTCTATATTTTTTTCTATATCTTCTTCTATATTTTGTTGAATTGTTTCTTTAATATTGTCTGGAATAAAAATTTTTTCATTGGAAATTGGAATTTGATTATCAGAAACTAAAATTTCTTCTTTTAATTGAGCAATTATTTTTTCTTTTTTATTATTTTGTTTTTTGTATTCCAGTATCTGAAAAGAAAGAAAAAATATAATCAAAAATAATATTGATAATACGAATAAAAAATTTTTATTAAAATTCTTTTTATCTAATGGCAAACATATTACCTTTTCTAATTAGTAAAAAAATAAAGAATAATAAAAAATTATTTGCGAAAAAATTTATAACTATATACGTTCTCAATTTTGAAAACACTGTATATTATACATTATAAATTTATTCACCAAACTATATAAATTTTTATAAAAAAGATTCCCATTTATAGATGATTATTTTCTTTATTTATAAAGATATTAATTCATTTTTATGTTTTTTGTCCTAAATTATATTATTATATTAATAGTGTTGTTTTATTAAAATATCTTTTAGAAAAAAATTTTCAAAAATCAATTTAAGTGTTGTCAAACAAAGGTTTTATATAATATGTTCAAAAAAATTACAAAAAGAAATAAAATTATTATTTTAGTTATCGGTGGTTTATCAGTTTTACTTTTGATTCTTTTGATGTTTTGTATTTTTGAAAATTCAAAAAAGACATCAACACCAAAACCTTCATTATCTAACAAAGTAAGCGAATTAAGACAAACTTTGGATTTAGATGAATATACAGTTCCAAAAATAAAAGGAAGCTATTAAAAACAAATTTAAAGATTTACCAGAATTACAAGATTTAAAAGAATCAGATTTAAAAATTGAAATGATAAACAAGAATAAACAAGCTAAATTAACTGTTGACAATAAATACAGTGATGAAATCATATTTGAATTAAACGCATTTTTAAATACCGAATTATGGAAGAGAATATCAATAATATCATTGGGGTTATTAGATAATAATAATCCTGAAACTATTAAAGAAAAAATTTTATCAAAGAATGAACTTTTAAGAGGCAATGAAGATAAATTTTCAGTAGAATTACAAAATGAAAATACAACCATACCTGGAACACAAATAAAAGAAGGTAGTGCTTTAATAAAAAGTGATAAATATTTAGGAAGAACAGTAGTTAAATTTTTGTTTCGTTGATGATTTTGCTTTGTAAGTAACAAATTCAACAATAACAAATAAAATCATATAAAAAGTTAATCAAATCTTTTCATTCCATCAATAATACATTTATATTACAGTAATAATAATTAATAAATAATTTTTAATATTTAATTTAGATGTTTTTAATAAAAATCAGTTTAACATATTTTTATGTTTCAAACTGGTTTTTTTCTTTTTATTTTCTAATAACAATGATAACAAAATAAAAAAATACATTAGATTATTTTATAATTAATAAAAAATTTAGGTCAATCAATAGATAACAATAAATAATCGGAATATTTTGTTTTTTATAACAATTAAAAACTATTTAAAAGAAAATAAATTCTTTAAAAAACCAATATTAAGTAAATTTTTATCATTTTTTTCATGCAAGTTATCACTTGCTT
>NZ_JBGGGR010000023.1:0-43486 GCF_041276565.1 'Camptotheca acuminata' phytoplasma | reverse complement strand
CCGCTTCCTGATTTTCCTAAAATAAAAACAATCCCTGTGTTAGGTAATTGAAACGAAATATCTTTTAAAATATCCGTACGATAACCTAATTTAGATGTGTAACTTTTATTTAAATTGATTATATTAAACATAAAGACCCTTATATTGCCGAATTTATTATACAGAAATGAATTAAAAAATAATATAAATATATTATATCAATTTTATTATCCAACAAAGATAAAATAACGTATATTAATTCAATGCATATTAAAAAATTATTCTATTTTATATAATAAAAAAAGTATTGAATAAATTATATATAAAAAAACAAGTTTAACATATATAATGTTTCAACTTGTTTTTTTGATAAAATAAATTAATTTTAAAAAAATAATTTTTATACGAATAAAATAATCATTAATATATTATTTAAAAGTTTCAATATTAAATATAATATATTTCAAAAAATCATTTTATTCTAAATTATTAAATACTTTTTGACCGTTTTCTGTAATAGAGAATTTTGTATTAATCATATCAACTTCTAAACGTGCTACATGTTCGCCTGTTTTATCTTTTCTTATTATTTTAATTTCGTTAGCTTGATTATTTGTTTCAACGAATATACTTCCTTCTAAATCAAATGCTTTAGATTCATTGCGCCATGTTAATAATTTCAAAAGATTCACTACCACAGGACGTTGAACGTCTGTTTGAATTTCTTCTAAGGAATAATAATGACGATTAATATTTCTTCCTTCTTTAGAAGATTCTAATAATTCAATATCATTTTGGCCAGCTAGTATTCCTACATAATAAACTTGTGGAATACCTGGTGCAAATATTTGGAAAATACGACTCAATAAATAAGCAGTATCATCGTTTCCTAAAGCGGAATAATAAGTAGTGTTAATTTGATAAATATCTAAATTATTATATAAATTAGAAGAATAAATTTTTTTAACTTTAGCTCCTACTTTATATAATTTTTCAGAAGTATAATCAATCTCTTCATCTGTCAAAATATCACGAGCGTCAACTATTCCTATACCGTCATGCGTATCTAAAGTAGTAAATTGTCTCATAGGAGATTTTCTTAACCAATCTGCTAAACGTTCAGTATTTTTTGAATATATTGTATAAAGAACTATTAAAGGTAAAGCAAAATCATAAACAAAATAACCATGATTACTAATTTTATTCGCGATAGAATAATGTTCGTGAATTTCAGGTAAAAGTTCTATTTCGAAAGGTTTTAAAATCTCATTTACTTCTTTTAAAGAATCCCATATATCAGGTTCGACAAAAAAACAATTAGTACCTGCTTTTTTACCAATATATGCGAAAGCATCTAAACGTAATAAACTTAAACCATGTTTAGCCATGCTTATTAAAGTTTCTTTGATAAATTCTTTAGCGACAGAATCTTTCACGTTGATATCAATTTGATTTTCATCAAAAGTATTCCAAAGATATTCTTGGGTTCCATCTTCAAACTTGATAGGTTGAATAGGAACTTTATCTTTACGTTTATAAATTAAATCAACATCTTCTTGAGTAGGTCTATTTTTACCATATTGACTCCAAAATTTTTCCCAACGAATAAAAAAATTTTTATACTTAGAATTATCATGATTTTTTTGGAAATCTTTATACATTACAGATTCACGAGAAATATGATTGATCATAAAATCAAACATTAAATAATATTTTTTGCTTAATTCTTCAACATCTTGCCAATTCCCAAAAGCAGGATCAACGATACTATAATCTGATGTAGCAAAACCACGATCACTTGTAGAAGGAAAGAAAGGCAATATATGAATCCCTCCGATAGCGTCACCAAAATATTTATTTATAATTTTAGTTAAATCTTGAATATTTTTACCTAACGAATCAGGATAAGTAATTAACATTACTTTATTTTGAATTTTCATTAATAATTTTTCCTTATATCTTAGTTTATAATTAATTTTTTATTAATTATATCCACCATCTCAGTATATTATAAATTGTTTTTTTAAAAAATGATTTTTATATAATATAAATATGAAATTATATTTGAATTAATATTTCATCAAAGCTTCATGATTGGAAACAATTTTTTTAATACCATATTTTTTATCAAAAACTATAGATAAAACATCTTTGTTATGAGCGACAATTAAACCTACTCCAAATATTTTATGTTTTATTTTTTCACCTATTGTAAAAATATTTTGTGTCTTTTGTTCTTTCTTAAAAGAATGCAACAAATTACGACCCAAAAATTTTTTTTGAGGAAATAATTTCATTTCTTTTAAAAACGATATCGGTTCTGTTTGTATAGATGAACCCTGTAAAAATCTTTTTTTAGCGCTTGTAATGTATAAAATTTCTTTAGCTCTTGTGATCGCTACGTAAGAAATTCTTCTTTCTTCTTTGATATTCTCTGGATCATCTTTACGGTCTTTTAAAAAAAAATTTTGTTCCCAACCGATGGAAAAGACAACTTTAAATTCTAATCCTTTAACTTTGTGTATAGTAGACATAAAAACTTTATTTGGTTGTTCTTCTTCTTCGTCATATTGAGATAAAGAAATTTTATTTAATAATATATTTAATTTTTCTAAAAAAGAACCTTCTTTGTTTTCTTTATTTTCATTAACAAAAATTTTTTGTAAATTATCTAATTGTTTACGTATTTTATGATCGTTTTTTTCTTTATTCTCTTCTAAAAGTTCTACATAATGAATATGTTGATCTATTAAAAAAATAACATTGTCTAAATTACATTTATTTTCATCAAAGAAATCTTTTTGTAAATCTTGAAATAATTTTTTAAAATTATCTATAATTTTTTTATCTTTATCATCATGTGGTAAAAATTCGATTGCTTCAAAAAAAGAAACTTGATTTTCGTTAGCTATTTTTTCTAATTTTTGTATTTTTTTAGCCCCTATTTTACGAGGTGGCATATTAATAATTCTTTTTAAATCTAAATCATTTTTAGGATTAATAAGTGTTTTTATATAAGATATAAAATCTTTAACAGTTTTTGTTTGAAAAAAAGATAAAGTATTTTTTATCATATAAGGAATATTTTTAATAATAAAACTATTTTCAATAGATTTATGTAAGATATTCATTCTATATAAAACTGCTATATCTGAAAAATTATAATTTTGACTGTAAACTAATTTTTGAATTTGTTGAGAAATAAAACTAGACTCTTTTTCGTTGTCCATAAATTCTTTATAAATAACTTGTTCTCCTGGCAGAGAATTATTTTTTAAAAAATTTTGGAAATAATTATTTTTTTGATTATAATTATAACTAATTAAAAGATTGGCTTTATCTAAAATATTTTGTGTAGAACGATAATTATGATTTAAAGAAATAGTTTGTGATTTGAAATCTCTCAGAAACAAATTATTACACAAAATATTAGCTCCTCTAAAGCTATATATATTTTGGTTAGGATCACCTACAACAAAAACGGTATTATTCTGTCCTAGGATTTTGATTATTTGATATTGGATTAAATCAATATCTTGAAATTCATCTATCAAAATATGCTGAAATGTTTTATTATAAAAAGAAGTTACAGCTGAATTATGCTTAGTTAATAATTTATAAGTATAAACAATCAAATCTTCGAAATCTAATTGATTTGTTTTTTTTAAATATTCATTATATTTATTAAAAATTTTGGTTTCTTCAAAAATTAAAATTATCTTATTTTTTCTATAACGAGAAAACCATTCTTCATTTTGCATTGTTCGATCTAATTCATTTAAAATTTGAATTTCTATATCTGAATATTTTTTTTTCGAAAATGTCTTTTTCAAGTAATCCACTTGATAAATGTCTTTACTTAAATTTAATTCTTTAACAGCATTTTTAATAATTTGTTTAGATTCTTTTTCGCCTACTATATTAAAGTAACTATTCAAATTCAAAGAAAGATCGGAAATATATTTTCTTAAAATACTTGCTCCTAAAGAATGAAAAGTTGTAATAGTTAAATTAGAAAATTGACTATTTTCAAAAAAATTGGCTAATCTGTCTTTCATTTCTCTAGCAGCGTTGTTAGTAAAAGTGATCGCTAAAATATTTTTTGTATCTATTTTTAAATCGCGTGTTAAATGAATTATTCTGTTGATCAATGTGGTTGTTTTTCCTGTGCCTGCTCCCGCGTGAAGATAAACAGCTTTTTTTTGAGACATAACAGCCTTTAATTGATTTTTATTTAAACTGTTGAGCCATTCTTTTTTCATTTTTAAAATCCCTTTGTTTTTTTTTGGCATTTTTATTTTGGATAATATTAAATTCTAGAATTGAATTTTATTTTCCGAAAATAAAACTTTTATTGATTTTTGCTTTCTAATACTTTGGAAGCGACTTCTGTAAAGAATAAAAAATCTTCTGTTTTTAAAGAACTATTTCCTGCTAAAACACCATCTATTTCTTTTTGTGTTAAAAAAGATTCTATATTATAAACGTTAGTTGAACCGCCATATATAATTCTTACTGATTGAGATATTTTTTCAGAAAACAATAAAGCTATTTTACAGCGAACACCGGCGATAATTTGATTAGCTTCTTCAGGATTAACACTTTTTCCTGTTCCGATAGCCCAAAAAGGTTCATAAGCGATTATAATTTTTTCCATATGTTCTGAAGGAACATTAGCTAAAATTTTTTCTAATTGTTCGTTTAAAACTTCTTTAGTTCTATTTTCGTTTTTAACTGTAATATCTTCTCCTATACAAACAATAGGATAAATATTCAGTTTTAAAAGTTGTAAAAGTTTTAAATTAACCATTTCATCTGTTTCATTGAAATAAATTCTTCTTTCACAATGACCTAATAAAACATATTTGATTCCTAATAATTGGATACTAAGAGGAGAATTTTCACCTGTAAAAGCGCCTTCGTTTTTATGAAAAACGTTTTGAGCACCAATTCTTAAATTTTTACCTTCTATTTGAGTTAAAGAATCTAACAAAATTGTTTGAGGAAAAATGATAGTTTCAATTTTTTTTCTGTCAGGCACTTTATTATTTATTTGATAAACAAAATTTAACGCTTCGTCTTTGTGTTTATTCATTTTCCAATTTCCAGCAATAATAATTTTTTTCATTTCGTAATTTCCTTTTTTCATTATAATAAATAAAATCCGTTTTATTGACGTAAAATTATTTATTTTTTAAAAATATTTTTTATTTATATATTTATTTTTTGAATGTTTTTTTATCTAACAAATATCCAAAAATTAACTATAAGATGACTTAAATCGGCAGTATTTATCCAAAATAAATATTATTTTATTGTAGATTTTAAAATTTAAAATATTATTATAATTATCAACTACTAACAAATAAAAAATCCTCCTAATTATAAAAAAATTACAATATATTTCAATAATGTATTTTTTTTATAATTACATTTTTAAAAAGTTATATAAACCAATTCTAAATTCCATATAAAATTACTTCAATAACCATATTCTTTCTTTTTTAAGCTTAAATAATTGTTCTATCAAATAACAAATTTTTTATTCTATTTTTTTATCATTATCTCATTTTAAATATAAAATTTTATATTTAAAATAATAATTAATCTTTAAATATATTTAATTCTTCTTTAAGAATATTATATTTGTTTTTTGTAAAATGATACTAAATTATTTTCAAATGAAATATTTTATTAAAAATAAATTTTGATAAAACTAATTTATTTTATCATATTTTTATTATATTTAAAATTTTATCAATTTGCAAAAATATTTTTATTTTTAAATAATATTTATCGTCAAAAAACTATTTATTATTCAATTTAAAGAAAAAAATTTCACTTATAATAATAATTTTCGATAAACAAACAAATAAACGATATTGAAAATTTTATTTTCGTTCTTTTTTTATTTAAAAATTAAAACTATATCTTTCTATTTTAATTAAAAAAAATAAATTCAAGAAATTATATTTAAAAAAAGTAATAATTTCTTGAATTTAAATATTGATAACAGAAAAAAATACATTCCAAAAAGTCATTTGAGTAAATCTATTTTATTAATTGAAAAAATATTTTCATAACTCTTTTTTTAGTATATCGAATTATTTTAATTTAAATTCTAACTTATTGATTTTTTGTTTTAATTTGAGTGATTTTTTTTGATTTTGTTGATATCGTTCTTCAGAATCTTTTATTTTAGCTTTTTCTTCTTTTAACAAATTTATTTCTTTAACAAGGTTATAAATATCCATAAATGAAATATATTTTTCCCTTTGATTAAATTGTTGTATATCATTATGTATTTCGTTATACAATGTAGAACTATTATACAACTTATCATTTAAAGAATTCAGTTTGTTTTGTTCTTGTTGCAAATTTTCTTCTGTTCTTTTAATCTCTTTTTGTATATAATCGAAATATAATTTATAAATGTCTGAATCAATAGCTTTTTGGTTATCTAACTCATTCGGCGACAACGACCTTTGAGATGTTTCTAAATTTTCATCAACTTCATTAAATAAAATTGACATTTCGGAATCTTCAGAAATATAATTGTCTCTTTCGTTCGAAAAAGATTTTAATTCATTAAACGATAAATTATTTTGTTCCGGAATAACTTGATAATTTACTAAAGACGACACAAGTATTTTTTTTAAATCTTCGTTTTCTTTTTTATTAGTTGAAATTTTGGTATAAATATCTGATTTTATTTTTTGTATTTCGTCTTTTCTTTCGTCTATATTCATTATTTGGCACAAAAATTTTTTTTCTTTTTCAGAAAATTCATGAAATAAGTTTTCTTTACGTAATAATTCTTTTGTTTTGAAAACTATTTTTTCATCTAAATTATGTAATTGAGTTGTCCAAAAATTCTTATTTATTTCGAATTCATTTATTTCTTTTTTTAATCTTGTTTTTTTCTCTTTCAATTGTGTTAATTTTAAAATTGATTCGTCCATTTCTGATTTTTTATTAATATTTCTTTGTATATCTCTGGTGGATGACTTATGATTATTTATAACTAAAGAGAAAAAAATAAACAATAAAGCGATTAACATAAAAAATAAGATCAATAATGTAATTTTTTGAAACGAAAAAAAATGACTTTTTTGACATTTTTTTGGTTTTATATCTTTCGTAAGCATTTTAAAATTCCTTTTTTTAAAAAGTTGTTTTTTAAAAATATTCACAAATAAAAAAAATATTTTATTTTTTTAAAAAAAATACAATACAACAAAAGAATCTATATTTGTTATTTTTTAAAATTTTTTTATAACCAAAATCCAAAATAAATAAAAATATTTTTTGAAATAAAACTTCTTATTTAAGTCATTTTTATTCTATATCACAGAATATTTTGTTATCTAAAATTGAGTCTATATATTGAGTCCATATTATGTTCTTTTTTAGTCGTTTTTGTTTTTAAATAATAAAACAGTTTTTTAACTTTTGAAAATAAATTTTTAATTATTTCTAATTATTTATTTCGAACTAATCCTATTTTTTCGTTTAAAACAATATTAAAAAGGATATTTTTGTTTTGTTACAAAAGCCAAAAGATAAAATTCACAATTAAGAAAAATTTTCAATAATTTATTTTATCAACAAAAAAAAGAAAATCTCTTAATTGATTTATTTGAAATATTCAAATTTTTCATAATAAAAATATTATGAAAAATTTTCCATTTGTTATTATACTGTTTTTTCCCAATTTTAAACAAAATATATTGAAACTTTGTTTAATAATTATTTATTTTTCAAAATGAAAACTTTATAAAGTATTCCATAAGTCTAAAGAAAAGAAACAAATTTATCCTAAAAAATTTGTTATTTAGGCTTTTTTACTCATAAATTTCAAAAAAAAAAAAAAAAAACAAATTGTGTTTATGAATCAAAATATATACATTTGATATTGAAGAAATTTGAAACAAATTTCAACTTAAACACAAATCGTTTTTTTAAAAAAACGTTATAAATTATTTATTAATTTTTTAAAAGAGTTTCGTTTAAGAAATTAGTTAGATTTGTTGAGTATTTTTTTCTATTCTTTTAATTAATAAATTAGTTAATAAAATTAAAATTAAATAAATGACACTAATTATAAAGAAAGGAGTGAAAATATCAAAATCAAGACTCATATTTTGTCTAGCTATATATAAAAGCTCAATTGTTCCGATGATCGCAAATACTCCGCTTTCTTTCAAATTAACAATAAACTGATTTAAAATAGAAGCATAAGATCTTTTAAAAGATTGTTGAAAAATAATAAATTTAAAAACTTGTTTTTGATTCATTCCTAAAGAATAAGCAGCTTCAATTTGACCTTTATTTAAAAATTTAATATTTTGTAATATAATAGTTGAAATATTAACAGCACTACTTATTGTCATTACAATCAAAGCGGCATATAAAGCATTAATATCAAAAGGAAAAATTTGAGGTAAAGCGTAGTAAGCTAAAATACCTTGAGCTCCAATAGGAATACTTCTAAAAATAACAATCAAGACATCAATTATTTTAGATAAAAACGTTTGTATATAAAAAACTAAATTAGAAACAAAATTAAAAGCTAATTTATTAATTTTGAATTTATTTTTTTTATAATCATAAAAAATCTTAAATTTTACTAGAAAAATACTCAATAAACAACCAAGAATCAAGCCATTAAGAGATAAAAATAAAACATTATAAAAACCCTTAGAATATAACGGTAATTTTTTGAAAATTTTTTCAAAAAAATTGTATTCTTTTGTTTTCATGTCTGCTTCAATTTGTTTAAAAGTGTTATTATGTGTTGTGTTTTTTTTTGCCATTTTATAAGTTTTTTGTGTTAAGTCTGTCCCAGGACCAAAAAACTTTTCAATAGCTCCGTTAACTTTATTTATGACTTCATCTTTCTGTTGCTTGGAAAAAACAATCTTATACTCTTTAATATCGTTTGCATATTTGTCATCTTTTAATTTGATCGCTTTCAAATTAGAATCTTGCAAAGCAACGTATTGACAATAATCAAAATCTAATGTAAAAAAACCAATCTTTTTGTTTTTTAAATCATTCACTCCCATATTAACAGATGCCTGCATATTTTCAGATCTTTTTATTTTATCTTGACCGTCTTGAACAATTCCAGCTAAAATCTTTTGGTCATATAATGACCCCTGAAAAGAAGAAAATTTTAAATTTTCTGGAATATCACTTAGTGATAAGTTAGCAAGTTTAGTTTTTTGAATAAAGTCTTGTAATTTATCATACTCCAAATCGCCTGGTTTTTCTGCTTCTGGTGGTGACAGATTCTCTTTGCGTGTCAAAATACCAAAATAAGGTTTATAATAGGCATCAGACCATTTAAAATCTGGATTGTTTTTTCTTTTATCTGTGAAACTAACAGTAGAAAGAAAAAGATCGATTTTACCTGTTTTTAAAGCTTCCGGAAAACTATCGAAACTAATAGGTTGAATTTTGATTACTTTATTCATTTGTTTAGCTACAAAACGAATTAATTCTATTTCTGTTCCGTCAACATAAAAACCATTTTCTGCAAGAATTGCAGTGTCTTTGTTAAATGGTTCAGAAGAAGAGAAAACCATAGGTGGAAAAGAATCGTTAATTATACCTACTGTCAAATATTTATCTTTGTTTTCAAAATATTCTTTAATTGAAATTTCAGGAAATATAACAGTCATATTCAAATATAAAAAAAATAAAACAAAAGCACCAAGTCCTAATTTTAATTCGTTTTTTTTAAAAAATAATAATATTTTACTAATTCTTTTTTTCATAATTCTTTTTCTTATCTATTTCGATTATTTTTTTATTAAATAATTTAATTCCATAACAATTTACAAAATTAAATAAATAATTATTAAAAAAATGAATTTATTTTTTTATATATTTTCAAACATTAAAAAAAATATCATTCATATCTTGTATATAAAATTAAAAATAAAAAAATTGATTTTAATTTATATTCAAAAAAAATATTGTTTGTTTATTTTATAAAAACGTTACAATTCCAAACATAAATTTATTATTTCGTTATAACTATTAAAAATATAATATATTTTTAGAAAGAATTACCCAAATAAAAATTATTGTATTATAATCAAAAAAAATAATAAAAAAATTTTTAATTCAAAAAATGAATAAATTAAATTATTATTTTTAATTATTAATTTTAATATAACATAAAAAAAACAACAATTGCAAAAAAATAAAAAATTTTATAATATTTCAAAAATATTCCAATGAAAAAACTATCATTTTCAATTCTTATTTTAAAATCAATTTATTTATTTAAAAAAACCAAAAACGAAATATATCACAAACCTAATTTGAAAATGAAACATCTTTATAAATAAACAAACTTTAAAAAAATATCTTGTTTAATATCATGTAAATATCGTTGATTAAAAACTATAACCGAAATAAATAAATAAATAAATTAAATAAGAATATCTTATTAAAATTTATATTATGTAAATTTCATAATAATAACCCAAAAATAATTTATTTTTTTATTTTTAAAATATAAATAGTTTTTTTTGAAAAAAATATTTTATCGAAAATAAAATTTTACATGTATCAAATATTAGTTTTGTTTTCATATAAAACTTATTTTTTGACAAAAGTTTTATTTAGTAAATATTTTCTTTTTTTTGTCATTATTAATTAATCCAAAAAATAAATTATTATGTTTTTTTTATAAAATGTTTTTAAAAAACTAATTAAAAAACTAAAAAAATTTTGATCATGAATTATTTAAACCTTCAAATTAGATAAAATCGCATTCATCGTTTTCAAATAACACAAATTAAAGACTATTATTTATCTAAAATAGACATAATAAAAAGACTTTCTAAACAAAGAAAGTCTTTTTATTATAATTATTTATTAATTTATCAAAAAAATATACTAAAAACGAGATAAAAGATAATTTATCATCAAAACTTATACTTCTTTTTTTAGGTTTGCCTAAAATAAAAGTAAAAAAAAATATTTAAACAAACCCAAACAAATAAATTCAATAAAAGGATTTTAGTAAAACCAAAAAAAGTTAACGAAAAAGAAACATAACTTTAATAAAACTAGCTTTAAATTTTATTTTTAGTTGTTTTTCGAATAACTAAATTAATAAGAGAAACTAAACCTAAATAAATAACGCTAATCATAATTAAAGGAGTTGTTATATCAAAACTCATATTAATGTCTTTGTCAGCCATCCATTGTAAATTTAATAATCGAATAATAGAGAAAATGGCGGTTTGTTTAACATTCACAATAAATTGTTCTAAAATGGAAGGATAAGTTCTTGTGAGCGTTTGTTCCATTACAATAGAAGAAAAAACTTGTTTTTGAGTCAATCCTAACGATTGAGCGGCTTCAATTTGTCCTTCATTTAATAATTTAATGTGGCTAATCATAATGTCGGTTAAAGCAACAGCTGCATTTAAAGCAAGAACAAAAATAGCAGTGAAAAAAAAGAGTAAAAGTAGAATGTAAAGCTAATAACGGAACAAGTTTAAATAAAGCGTAAAAAATTAAAGCTTGTGCCATTATTGGAATAGCTTTTAAAAAACTCATAAAACGATCTAAACCAAAAACAAAACCACGAACCATTACATTAAGGGTTGGATGTTTTTTCTGGCTGAAGAATCTAAAGAAAGTTTTAGCAACTACAAAAAATAAAGAAAAAGCAAATCCAAGTAATAAACTATCAATGGCTACAATAATAGAAGTTACAGCAGGTCTTGTATATTGAGGTATTTTAGAAAAAAGTCTATAACCCATTTTAATCAAAGCAGGTTTTTCATCAAATTGTTTATTAGCTTTTAATATTTGATTATGAATCTCTTTACCTTTATTGAAAAATTTAGTTGTGTAAGTGTTGTCTCTTTTTTGTTTATATTCTTCTTCTTTTTCCTTAGTAGGATTTTCTGATAATACTTCTATTTCTAAAACTTTATTTAAGGCTTGTTCAATTTCTTTTTTAAACTTTGATTGTTTAGCTTCTTTATCAGTTCCTTCTAGTTTCTTTATAAAAATTGAATAAGGACTCTTTTGAAAAGAAATATCTTTAACTTTAAAAGTTTTTATATTTTTATTTTCTTTAATAATCTGTTCAAGTAAAATTTTTTCAGAAACAAATCAATCAGCTGAACCATCCTTAATTAATTGCGCACATAAAGCTGGATCATCTTTCATTAAAGTAGTAGTATCCTCAAAAACTCGTCCTATTCCTTGAGGAGAATTATCATTCCAATACTTTTCTAAAGCTTTATGAGTACTAATCCCTTTAACAGTTGTCATTTTTAATTTAGTGCCGTCTTCAGGAGTTTCCAAATCTGATAGTTGAACCTCTGGTGGCGTATTGTCTTTGTTTCCGGCTAACAGTTGGCGGAAGGTTTTGCCTGTCTTAAGTTTAAAACGATCTAATTTAGTTTCTAGTATCCCGATGAAAGTATCTGGTTTAAAATAAGGAATTGCAAAAGCCTTTAAATCTGTTTTACGTTGTTCTGTACCTTCCATGAGTCCTATAATTAAATCGGTTTCTGATTATAAATAATTTAACACTCCAGGGAATCCGTAAACTTTATAAACAGGGGTTTTGTGTAAATTTTTAGCGATTTCGTTTATTAAAATAGCATCCGATCCTGTTATCAATTGTTGGTTGGTAGCTAAAAAAGCATTTTCTCCTTTACTTCTAGCTGGCATAGCTAAAGGAGCAACAATATCGATAGTATCCTATCTTTAAAACTTTATCAGAAGATGTTCCTTTTGTTAATGGATAAAATAAATACAAGTGCCCTAATGCCAACAAACTAAACAAAGAAAGAAAGCTAAAAATATGAATTCTTTGTTGAGTTAAGTGTCTTTTAAATTTACACTTCATATTTTTTAAAAAACCTAACTTTTCAAAAATAGCACTAGAAGTTCATTTTTATATAATTTTTCCGTCCGCCATAAAACAAATATTATGAGTTACTTTTTTTAGCAAATTTCATTTCACGAGTAAATCAAATTAATAAAGTCATATTTTTTTTATCATTTGCTATTTTTTTGAAGGTTTATTAAAACATCTTGAGAAGCTCTTTAGGATCTAATTTTAGTTCGATGTTTAAATAAGGGAAAGTATCCGAAACCAAAATAACCAATAATTTTAAAAATTTCTCCTTATATAATGATTCAAAAATAATATTTAGAAAGTCCTTCATGAGAGAATATTTATGGACTTTTTTTAATTTCAATTAATTTTGGAACAAAATTATTTATCTTTTATAGGTTTTAAATTTTTAATAAATAAGAAAGATTCTAATAATAAAAATCTAAGAAAAAATTTTTTTATATGAAATTCTCGAGAAAAATTTAGTGATAATATAATTAATGATGATAAATCAGAGTTGTAATTTTATTTTAGCGAAAATAATCTTTTGAATTTTTTAACAAAGCATAAAAAAATTTAATAATCGTAAAATAACTATCAATTGGCAAAAAACATTTGCTAATTAGTATTATTATACAATAAAAATAAAAAAAGTTAATTTATTTATTAATTTTTTTTGATAAATCGTTTAATTTCAAATAGAACTTAAAACAAGAACTATTTTAGGGTTTTGTTTATAAAATATTCATCCTTATAACCGAAATTACAAAAAATCAATTTGGTGATTAAATCAAAAAACATAAAAAATAATTTTTTTATATTCATAAATAATAAATTTAAAGAACAAAAACAAGTTTTAAATAAATTATATTTAGATATAAAAAAATCCAAACTATTTAAAAATAATTTAGATAAATATATTTTTCTTCAAACTTATAATTACTCTATTCTGTCGATTTCTCCTTTTAAATTATAAAATGTTCTTTTTAACATTGTTCCTGTGTTAGGATCAAATTCAGCTAAAAAATGAAGTTTATTACTGTTTATATAGTAAGCTGTTTCTTTGAATTTTTTACCAGTTTTAGGATGAAATTCTTCGATAAACCAAATTGATGTTCCGTTACAACGATAAAAGGTAATTTTAGATAATTTCTTTTTGTCTTCATCGAAATATTCATGTATTCTTTCAATCCTCTTATCTTGATTATAAATTATTTCTATATTTTTATTAACAGGTTCTTTTTTTTCTTCAGACTCTTGATGATTTACGATTTCATTTTCTTTGGAATTTTTTTTATCAAAAAGCGACAAAACGTTTATATTATTGTATTTGGTAAAAAAAATAATAATTAATCCTAATATAATTAAAAAAAAGAAAACAAATATAAAATTAATTTTAAACATTTTTGAACTCCTTATTTTCGGAAAATAAATAAAAAATATTAATTTATATAATCCAAAAACAAATTAAAAAAAATTATGAGAAAAATAATTTTATTCTAATTTATAAAAAAAGATATAAAAGATATAAAAAAATAATTTTTTAGTTCCAAAAATAAATAAGTTATAATTTATTTGTATTCATTTATCTTAAAATATATCAAGAGTCAAAATTGTTAAAAAAATATTTCTATTTCGAAATTCCATTAAAAAATTAATTTTTAATTTATTATTAAACGCCTTCAAAACATAAAAATAAAAAAATTAAAGAAAGAAATATTATTAAAAAAATGAGAATATTACCACATGAACTTTATCCATACAGTCCTAATTTGTCGCTTTGCGCTTTAAGAAAAGAATTTGGAATTTATGATTTTTGTTTAAATAAACAAAAATATAACCAAGCTATGAATCCTTTTTTACAAAAAGGACGTAATTATTTTAATTTTTCTATTTTCTTATGGGCTCAAGAAATGCAAAAAAGAAAAAATTATGTAAATAGTTTTCATTTATTCTATGCTTTAAATAATCCATATCAACCAATTGAAACAGATTTATTTTTAATTCTAGAATGTTGTATTCAATGGGACATCAAAAAATTTATTCCTTATCTTAAAATAAATAATTTATCATGGTTTAATATTTTTTGTAAAATTTCGAAATCAAGAAATCATAATATCAATTTTTGTAATCAAGATACTTACAATGAACTTTTACAATGGTATAAAATTAATTTTATGAAAGAAAACTCAAAAGGTTTATTAAAACCATATCGTTTAAATATGGAAGAAGTTATAAAATATTTTAATCAAAAAGTAAATTTTGATAATTCCAACACTAAATTAAATCAAAAATAAATAAATTATAATTACGCAACTCTCAACATTTCATGAACAAACGAAAAATTTGATCAAAAAAACAAAAAATTCATAATAAAAAAAATATAAAAAAAGAGAGTGTTATTGACACTCTTTTTTTATAAAAAATTATAAAAACGTTTTCATGTTAATAAATTTAATTCAAATATTTTTTTAAATTGAAATTTTATTAACTAAGAAATTTTATCATTTTTAAATAATCTTAAATTTGTTGTAACTAAATTAATTTTCAAATTTGGTTCACAAGGTAAACTACTTGCTAAAAGTACTTCAGAATCAGATAACAATTGAAATTGCACTTTTCTTTGATTACCTGTTGAACTTATTTGTTTATTAATTTTTAATTGTAAATTTGGTTTATTTTTAAATTCAAATAATTTTTTTTCTATTCCTGTAGAATCTTTTAATACATTAATAGAAGAATTTGGTTTTATTTCATCATTTTTTAACTTAAATAATAACTGTGATTGCGGTTTGTCTGTTAGTATCTTATCCAAATCTGTTATGTCAAATTTAAAATCATTTTCTGAGTGAGCTAATAATTTATCGATTTTATAAAAACATTTTGTTTCGTCATTCACATTTACTTTTTTAAAAAAATCAATTTCGCCATGTAATCTAGCAGAAGCGTCAGATGATTCTGGAGTAGAATCTTTATTAATTTGTTCTGTTTGAGGTATTACATTAGTTTTTACGTCTTTTTCTACCTCTTTTCGATTAATAACCAAAAAATAAAAAATTACAAAAAATGTTGCGATTATTAAAAATATGATTATTGCATATTGAATTTTTTTTGTATTTATTTCATTTTGCATAATAATATACTTTATACCACCTTATATTTTATTTTTTTATATTGAAAAAAATGAACCAAAGATAATAAAAGATAATAAAAGATAATAAAAACAAAATAATAAATAACTCAAATATTAATAACAATAATTAATTTACAATAATATACTTTATACCGCCTTATATTTTATTTTTTATATTAAATAATTCAAAAATAAACGAAAAGATAAATAGCTAAAAACATAATAGTAATAATATTTATAATTACTATTAAGATAGATTATATTATAAAGGCAACTAAAATTAATAATAAATATTTTATAATTCGACATTTTAATCAATAAAAAAAACAAATTTAAGAGATTATTTTTTTATCATAATCTTCAAACTTGTTTTTGAAAAATAATATTATCTTTCTTTAATATTCGATATTTTTAAATAAATAAATATCCATTTATCAATTATTTCTTTTTTTTATTTATTTGACTTTTTTTAAAAAAGAAATATTTAATCAATATCAAAAACAATATATATTTGAACCAATAAAAATTATTTTTAATAATAGCGAAAATAGAGTTATTATCTGAACTATTTTCTTCTTTTTGAATTTTATAATTTTTAACAAAAGAATATACTTTATTATCTATTTCTGTTTTTGTTATTTGATCTTTTTTTAATTCGGATTCAACGATAGATAAAGCTCCTCTATTTATCAATTCGATATCTCTCATAAGGATATTCGAACCTAACATATTATCTATAAAAATATATTTATTTATATCTTCAGAAACTTTTTTATTTAATTGTTGTTCCATTTCTTTTTGTTTGGTATCAGCTTCTTTATTAAGAACATCAATAATCTTCTCTAAAGTTAAATTTTGATAAAACAATTCTTTTTGAGTTTTATTTTTTAAAAATTCAATAATATTATTTTTATCCAAATTAAAAACAATATTTACTTGAGGCAATATCATTTTCCATTTTTTTCGAAAAATTTTGTCATCATGTTTGGATTTTATTTTATTGATATAATTTTCAATATTTTTTAAGGAATATTGAGAAAATTTTATTAAATTTTGATTCATTTCATCATTAATTTTTTGTTGTATCTTTTGAATTTCTGGATCGGAAAATATTTCCTTATTAAAAGGAATTTTTTTAATTAAATCATTAATTTTTTGTTGTAAAAAAAGGTTTTTTTCTTGACTAAATTTTTGTTGCATTTTGAAAATAATTTGATTTTTTATTTCTTCTTCTGAAGCGTTACCTTGTTCCAATAATTCCTTTATATGTTCTTTTATGTCGCTTTTAATCTCTGCAATATTGTCTAAATTAATAAAATTATTTTCTTCGATTAAAACATGATAAACATCATTAAATAATCTTTTTTCCAAATCTTGAATATATTTTTCAATTTCATGTTCCATTTCTATTTTGTTGTTTTCTATTTTTTTGTATATTTGAGGTAATTGATTTTGGAAAACTGGATCTAATTTTAAAAAATTATATTTATCGTGATATTTTTCTAATAATTGTTTCATTATATCTTGATTATATTTATTTTTTTCTATATCCCAAAAAAAATAAATTTTTTGTGATTTTTGAAAAATAGCTTCATTTAAAACATCTTCTAACGAAGATATTTTTTTAGTTTTTTTACTTGAATTGCTCCCTTTTTTGGGTTCAAAATAAAAACCCAATAATTTTTCAGGTAGAGGATTTTCTTCAGAATAAAATTTTTGGATTTTTTGTAATTCATCTTTTTTAATTTCTATTTCGGTTAATTCATTGGAATTACCTTCCAAATAAAATATTTTTTTATTTTGTTCATTTTTTTGTTTTAAAAATTCCAAATATTCTTCTTCTTTACCGATAAAATGACTATCCTTAAAAATATGTTTAATTGGAGTATTTTTGAAGTCTGTTATAGATAATATTTCTTCCAATTGATGTTTGACATGTTGATGGTCGTCCCAATCGATAACTTCTTTATCATTAAGAAACCTACTAAAGATAAATTCTAGATCTATAGGTAAAATATTTAAATGTTGATGTCTTAATAAGGCTGTGATGGACGCTTGTTCAAATAATTCTATTATTTTTCTAGGAGTTCTTAAGAAATCTAATTTAGAATCAATTATTTTTTGTACTATTTGATCTAAATATTTGTAAGCTCTCATATCTAATTTATATTTTTTAGATATTTTTTTGACGAAAACATTCAAACTTTCTTGAGACCAAAAATCAACTTTAATCAATTTATTAAATCGACTTAAAATAGAGCTATCAATCTCATCCTTGAAATTTGTCGTCCCTATAACAAAAACAGGTTTCGTGTCTTCTGTATGAACTCCTTCAATTTGAGATAAAAAAGCTGTAATGACGTTCCCATGATCAGAATTTAAACCGTCACTGTTTCGTTTTCGAAAAGCTACTTCGCATTCATCAATCAAAATTACACTAGGTGAATGTCTACGTGCTTCTTCAAAAAGTTTTTTAATTAATCTTGGCGCTTCTCCTACATATGTTTTAGAAAAATCATCTGAAGTAACACAAAAAAAAGGTAAACCAGCTTCTTTAGCGAAAGCTTCAGCTAAATAAGTTTTTCCTGTTCCAGGTGGACCGTATAATAAAATTCCCTTAGGAGTTTTACGCGTTCCCATATTTTTATACAAATCTAAATTTTTTAAATGTTCTAAACTTTCTCTTAATTGTTCCTTAGCATCTTCCATACCTATTACTTCAGCGAAACTAGCGAACTTATCTGTTTTTTTTAAAAAACTTTGGACATAATCTGATTCGTTATTTTTTTTAATTTCTTGATCTTTCTTTATTTCCTGCATAAAATTTAAAGTTTCTTTATGCATGTTTCCAATATGTTGCATTGTTTTTAAAATTAAATTAGTAAATAAAGTATTATCTTGAATGGAATTTTCTATTTTTTGTTTATATTTTTCTATTTTAGTTTGATTTTCTTCTAAATTTTTTAATATTTTTTTAATTTCTGTTTTTAATTCTTGTTTATCGTTTTCATTCAAAACTTGATTTTTTTTAATTTTTTCTTCTTGTTTTTGGAAATCTATTCTTAATTCAGTGTTTTGTTGTTCCAAAGTTTCTAAATTTTTATTTTTAGAAAATATTTCTTCTTTTAAAGAAACAATATTTCGATTCAGTTCATTAATTTCTTGATTTAAAGAATCTTTTTGTTTTTGTGATAACTCTTCTTTTTCTAATAATTCAGCTGTTTTTTGTTTTAATTGTTCTTCTTTTTTAGTTATCTCTTGATTTAAAGCGAATATTTCTATTTTATTATCTTCAATATTTTTTTCTAAATCAACAATTTGTCTTTTTTTCTGTAAAATAATATTACGTTGTTGTTCGATATCTTGATTTAATTGATCAATTTTATCACGTAAAACATATACTTTATCTTCAGTTTCTTTTAATTGTTTTATTTTATCGTCGATATCTTTTTTTAATTTATTTTTTTCTTTTTCGCTGAATATACGAAAGGAAACTATTTCTTCTTTTTTTTCTTTTAATTTTTGATTCAAAAATGATATTTCTTTTTGATATTCTTGTAAAAAGTTTTCTTTTTCTTCTATTTGTTTTCTAAAAATTTTAATTTGTGATTGTAAAAAATCAATATTTGTGTTTAAATTATGTTTTTCTGTGTCGGATAAAAATTTATTTTCGATGAGTTCTCTATTTTTTTCTTCTATTTTAAGAACAAAAAGATCAATTTTATTTTTTAAAGAAAATATGATTTTTTCTTTAATTTCAATATTAACATTAATTTCATCGATTGTTGCTTGTTGTTGCGAGATGACTTTTTTTTGTCGTTCAAAAGTTTTTTGGTAATTTTCGATATCTTTTTGATTAACAGCTAATATTTCTTCTAATTGATTTAATTTAATAATTTTATTCGCGATATCTTCTTTTAGGATATTTTGTTCTTGTTGGTTGATATTTTGTATCTTTGTTATTTGTTCATTTTTGGTTTTTAATTCAACTATTAAATCAGAAACGTCTTCTTTATTTTGGAATAAAATTATTTCTTGTCGATTCAATTTGTTTTGAATATTTTCTATTTCTTTTTCTAATTTTTGAATTTCATAATTAAATTGAGTTCTTAATTCTTCATTTAAAAAATGTTTATTTTCGATTTCTAATTTTTTAGAAATTAATTCTTCGTTTTTATATTGTATTTGTTGCTTCAAAGAATTTATTTCTTCTTTATTATCTAAAACATTTTGTTCTAAAAAGTTCATTTTTTCTTGTTGTTTTTGGATTTTTTTTTGATAACTTTCAATGTTTTGATTTAATTCATCTATTTTATTTTTAGAGTTTTGTAATATTTTTTCTATGTCTCTAATTTGACCGATTTTTTCATTAATTATAAGCTCAAATTTTTGTTTTTCTTTTTGTGTTAATTTATGAATACTTATAATTTCTTGATTTTTGAATCTCAAATTTAGAATTAATTCTTGAATTTCTTCTTGCTTATCGTTTATAAATGCTTCTTTTTCTTCTAATTTTTGTAATAATTGAAGATTATTTTGATTCAATTTGTTAATAATAGTTTGTAATTTTTGTTTATCTATCTGAGATAAAGAATTAATATCAGCTATTTCTGTTTGTTTTTGATTTAAAATTTTCGTATTTTCTTGAATTTTTAAATTTAAAAAAGCGATTTCTTCTTGATTTCGGCTAATATATAAATTTAATCTTTCTATGTCTTTGTCTTTATCTTGTAGAAATTTGTCTTGTTTTTGAAATAAAGTTTCATAATTTAATATTTTGTCTTGAAGTTGTTTAATATTTTCAAGATAAATATTTTTATTTTTTTGATTAACTAAATCTTTTTCTAAAATTATTATTTCTTCAAAAACATCTATCAAAAAATTAATTTTGGTTTTTGAAACGGTTTCGATATTAGCAGGAGACCAATTTTTCCAATACATTCCTTTAGAACTATTAAAATTATTTTTTTTATGTTCTAAATAAAAATTATAATTTGAAAAATCTGTTAAATTCCCTATAAAAACCAAAACAATATCATTTTCGTCGTACACAGTTTGCGAAATGACATCAGAAAATTCATCTTTTATATTATATTTTTCTAACAATTCGATTCTCTCATTTATATTTGTTTTAATTTCGTTTCTATAATGAGGTTTATCAAATTCTTTTAATATTTCTGTTAAAACTTTATTAAATAATTCTGGATTATTATTTAATTTAGGAAAAATTTGTTTTAATTTTTTAATAATAGGAAAGCGATCAAAACTATTTTCTTCTTGAGCTTTGATCAAAATGACATTTGGAAATAAAAAAAAGCAAAAAAAAATTATTAATATAAAAAAAATATTTGATAATATTTTTTTTATTATTTTCATTTGCGGAAAACTTTCTAAAAAAATTTTTCTTTTTTTAAGTATAAATATACATTAGTTCTTTTTCTTCCTATTTATCCATAAATAGGAAGAAAAAGAACATGAAAAAATATTATTTTTGCAATTCTTTTAACATTATAGCGGTAATATCCTGAATAGATTTATGAGTATCATCTACTTTAATCTCAAAAATTTTATTCATTTGTTTGTAATATTCTACTAATGGTAAAGTTTCTTTTTTATAAACCAATAAACGTTGATTAAAAACATCAATGTTATCGTCTTGTCTTTGGATAAGAGCATTATTATCATTATCACAAAAACCATGTTTTTGAGGTAATTTTGTTTCTTTATGGTAAATCTCGCCACATTGTGGACAAATCATTCTTCCCATAATTCTTTTTTCTAATAATTTTTCAGCCACATTAAAATAAAAAACTTTTGTTAAATTTACATTTTTTTTTTGTAATTCTTCTGTTAAAAATCTACCTTGATTAATATTACGTGGGTAACCATCAAGAATAATTCCTTTGTTTATTTTTTCTTGAGTTAAAAAATCACTTATCATAGAATTAGTTATATCATCAGTTACCAAAAGACCTTTTTTGATAAAATTATTAACAAGTAATCCTAATTTAGTTTTATTTTTATAATTTTTACGAAAAATATCACCTATCGAAATATGATGAATATCTAAAAGTTTAGACAAAATTAAAGATTGAGTACCCTTACCCGAAGCCGGAGGTCCTAGCAGTATTATTATATTCACTTTTCTTCACCTTTGTATTCATGAATAATTTTTTTATTAGATTCTATTTTAAATCCAAATGAAATTTTGAAAATTAAAATTAAAAAAAACAAAAAAAGTATTTAACCTATATCTAAAAGAAACCATTTAGCAATTTATCCTATATATAATATATATACCATATAAAATTTGAATTTGGAATAAAAAATAAAATAACATGCTCGAAATATCGCAGATACATGCCGAAATCAATTCATAAATATTTGAAAATTTAGATACAATCTAGAAACAAAAAACGTCATTTTAGTAATTAAACAAAAATATCATAAATTAAAAAAAATAATATTTTCATCTTATTGATATATTTTGAATTTCTCTTTTAACAAAATTTATTATAAATCATTTTTTTATTTTATATAAATCATCAGGTGTAAATAATAAATATTCTGTATCATAAATATGATTTCGAAAACCGTTAAAAGAAAAAAACCAAATTTAATTTCTTTTTTAGAAAACAGAGGATTTTTTGTTTTTAAGATTTCAGCGCGATGTGTAAAATATTCTATTACGCTATCTCCAATAGGATTAGGAGCGAATTCACACTCAAAAAAATTAATTTATTATTTAGTTGTTCTAAAACAATATCAATTTCTATATTTTCTTTCGATTTATAATTATTATCCCAATAACGACTGACTTGAATAGCTTTTGTATGATGATATTCCTTTAAAAATGTTTGACAAATTTTTTTAAATGTTAATATAATGAAAGGTTCTAAACTATATTTAATATAATTTTTAAAAAATGTTTCATGATCTAAAATGACAAATTCTGATAATTTATTTCTTAAAAAATAATAACAAAAATTAAAATAAGGATCTTTAAAAGAATAATTAGTTTTTTTAGGAGAAAGCGAATTTTCGCCAAAAGAAACTTCTTTTTTTAAAATTTCCATCTCTAATAAGTTATTAATTAAAGGCAAAATAACAGAAGTAGGTTTTTGGGTATAAGAAGAAATATCTTTAATTTGTCTATTTTTCCCAGCGATAAATTTTAAAATAGGAACATAAGAATTAATTCTTTTATTTTCATGACCTAAAATATTTATTACATCAGTATTCAAAATATCATCATTTTGGAAATAAATCTCACTAATATTTTTCTTTAAATCTTTTTTTGGATTTATTTTATTTAAAACAAAAGGCATAACGCCGAAAACACTATAAAATTTAATTTTTTCTACAGAAGTTAAATCGGGATAAAATGCAGAAGTTTCTAAATAATCAAAAGGAAGAATTTGTTTTTGAAACGATATCCTTTGATATAAGGGATTATCATATTTTTGTAAAGATTTCACGATCCCTAAATGGTTTCCAACTAAAATAATTTTAATATTAGAATTATCTAAATATTCGTCAACAATTTTTTGGAAAATAAAATTAATTTCAGGACTTGCGTCTGCTAAATACGAACACTCATCTATTACCAAGATTGTTTTTTTTCTTCTGGAATTTTGTTTCTTGAAATAAATAAACAACTGATAAAAATCTGGAAAAATATAATTAGATTCTCCAAAAAAAATAGCGATTTTTTCACTTAAAAGTTTTAAATTATTTTCCAATCCAGAAACGTCCGCAGAATATATAAATACCACGATTTTTTTTCAACAATTGTTTTAAAATACTAGTTTTTTCTACCCTTCGAACCCCATATAAAATACCTAAATGAGATTCCGGAGAATCGATATAGTTTTGAATTTCTCTCAATTCTTTCGTTTTTCCAATAAATTTTTTTTACTCATTTTAATAATCTTTTTTTATTATTTGATTAAATATTTTAACATTTTTGGCATCAAATTAACCAAAAAAAGTTCATTTTTTAATATAAAAATCGATAAAAAAAATATTTAATAAACTATTTTTAAATCGTTTTAGCTTCTAAAAACTTGATTTTTATATTTTTTTATTTATTTTTTTGATTCTTTTAATTTTAGTATATTTAAAAATATTAAAAATAAAAATATTTTTTTAACGAAATTAATTATATTCAATAAAAAAGAGAGATTATCGAAACAATTATTTCGTCATATTAAAAAAAGAATGTTTTTTTTAGAAAAAAACATAACATAATAAAAATAAATCGTTCCAAATTAATTATTTTTTAAAATTTATTTTTAAAAAATCAAATACATATTTAAAATAAAGAACAAAAAAACAAATATTTAAACTAAATTCAATATTATTTTTTATTTAAAACACATTCAATATGAAATAATGTATATATAATAATAAATAAAAAAATAAAATAAAGAAAAAAAGGTGTATTTTTGAGAATTAAAGAAAAATATTCAAAATTTCAAAATCTATTTATCTTATTAATATTTTTTTTAATTTATTCCAATTTATCTTTTAATTTTGTTTTAGGTTATAATTATTTTCATAAACGTATTCAAATGCCAGTTCATCTTCCTGATTACAAAAATATAAAAAAAGAATGGTTAGAAACCCAACCTAAAACAATCAAACATGATATTTATATTTTAGAACCAAATAATATTAATGTTTTTTTAAAAGAATTTAATGATCAAATTAATTATTTCAATAGTCAAATTCCTTGTTATAACGCCCCTGAAGAAAAAAATCTCATTTATTCTTTCCGCAATCCTCCCAAAGGATTAATAGGAGTCTATTTAAAATATAGATATAATATTTTTAAAGAAAAATATCCATCAAAAAACAATTTTTATACATTAGAAGAAATTTTAGAAAATGATGTTTCTATTTCAGAAGCTTTTGTGTTTTGGGATCAAAAAGAAACAGAAATTAAAAAAGAAAATTATCAAACAGAATTAGTGGAATTAGAAATAGATAATGAAAAAGATATCCCAAATATAATAAATAATTTTTTAAAACAAAAAAATATAATTTCTAATTCAGACAATATTTTTATTAAATTAGGACATTATAATATAGCTCCTAAAAAAGGAACAGTAGCGCCGATACCATATTTTAACATTTTCAATAATCAAAAAATTGAAATTGTTTATTTCAATAAAGGATTCAGAATATTACAGACTTTAGACAAAAATAATATATACGATTTATTAAAATTATCCAACGGAGCTAACCAAATTTATCTTTTTTCTTTCAAAAGAAAAAATATAAAATTTTTTATTGGTACTGTGTTACCAAGAGACAAAATGATAAGAGCTAATGACAAAGACAGTATAATTGAGTAAAGATAAAATTGATTTTTAATTTTTTAAAAACATACAATAAATAAATATATGAATTTTTTTAATTAAAAACATGATTTTGAATAATTCAATATTTAAAAGAAACAAAAAAAATTTAAAATATTATTTATTAATTGTTCCACATTTTTAAATTTTTCTTATCCCTTTAAACACATTTTTTTAAAAAAAACAAACTGTTAAAATTATTTAACAATTTGTTTTTTTTTTTTTTTTAATATTAAATTCAATAAAACAAATATTCAAAAATTTATTTGATTGAATTTTTTTAATAAATGCTTTGAATTAAAAAGAACTTTAATAGTTTTTATTTTTTTTGGTTTAAGCATTTTTATACCTTATTTATTTTTAAGATATAAATAAATTTAATAAATTAACAAAAAATCAAAAAAATATATTTATTCATATTCGTTTTTTAAAAATTTTAAAAAAATATGCTTAAACTTGTTTTTTTTTTTTTTTGTGTATACTAACATTAACTAATAATTAAGTAAATATTAGTTTTTTTTATAACTCTAAACATCGAACAAAAACACAATAAATTATCATTTATTTTTGAAAAGAAATAAAAAATTATTTTATATTTATCACTTTTTATTAATAAAAGGAGATGATAAAAAAATTTAAAATTTTTTTAATACGGTTGAAGCAAAGTTTTAATATGATTTAAAAATAAAAAATAAAAAGGAATAATATGTATGTCTCGTAATCCAAATAACCCTAAACCAAACAAAATAAAAACATTTTTTTCTAATTTGGGTCGCAAAAAAATTATAATCGGAGCATTGATTATTTTATTATTAATTACTTCTATTACTCTTTATTTTGTTTTTTCAAACAAAAAAAACACATTTAAAGTAAATTTACATGATGCATCTGGAAAATTAGTTAAACAATTAAAAATTAAAAAAAATACCAAAATAACAGATGATCCTACAAATAAACAATCATTTGAAGAATTAAAAAACGCTAATAGATGGGTCAAAAACAGAAATAATTAAATAGATAATCAACAAAGAATAGATGATTTTTTGCCTAATTATGAAACAGTTAATAGTGATTTATCGTTATTTCCTCTGGATTTAGCGCAAGATAAAAAAATAGTATCTTTTAATTCTAAAAAAGGAACAAAAGTCAAAGCTTTAGTGGTTCCAAAAGATACTCCAACTAACAAAATTAAAGAAAAAATTGATTCATTAGAAAAAACAACTTCAAACGATTTTAATTTTTGTGGTTGGTTTAGATTCGGTTTTGGTGGAGAAAACATCTTAGAACCTAATGAATTCGGGACACCAGAAGAAAGAGACTTAAGAACAAAAGATAAGAAGTTTTCTAATGAAATTAACGAAGACATAATTCTACATGCTTACTTAGAACCAAAAAACTCTAAGAATATTAATCATAGTGATAACGAAACCATGAAGGAATTTCAAAAAGCTAATGTAGAGCATATTAATCCTTTTGATGCGAATGATACAGCTCAAAGTGGTTTTTTAAGTCGTTTAACTAGTTTATTTATAAATACAGAAATTGATTGGGAACAAGCTATTCAAAAAGGTCATGCTAAATTTGTTAATGATTTTTCTAAGTTTAGTCAAGAACCAAATGAAGTAGGAAAAAGAACACCAAACACACCGGGAGAATTATCAACTAGTGTTTTAAAACCTAAATTTACTTTAGGAATATTAAAACAATTACCACAACATCAAGAATTAAATGGATTATTTGGTAATGCTTATTATGAAAAAAGTAAAAATATATCAGTAAACAAGATTGAGCTTACTTTTAAAGATGGTTTACAATTTGAAAACGGAGAGCCTATTAATGCTGCTACTTTACAATATACTATTAAACAACAACTAGATCCCCAGGTTAAACATATGAGAGCAGAAAATATTTTTAGTGCAAATTATTTAGGTCTTAAAAATGCTCAAAAATATTACTCACAAAAGCCAGAAAATACAATTGACTTCCAAGAAGTAGGAATTAAGAACCAACCTGAAGATCCGTTAACTTTTACATTAGAGTTTGAATCAGCCAAAAGCTTACATGATGTAATAAATAATCTAAATAGTGTAAAATTAGTTCCACCTGTAGCATATGACAAAGCTTTTGTAAATAACGAAAAAACTCAAAACTCTTATGGTACTCAAAAACATCCTTTCCAAAGTTATGGTCATTTTGTAATTAAAGAATGGAGCCCAAATCAAAAATTTGTTTTCAATAAAAACTATCAGCATTTTAATAAACAAAAAAATCCTTTCAAAGCGGTTTCTGTTAGAATAATCAACGAAAAGGCAACTTACCAATCAATGTTTAAAGATCAAAAATTGAACTCTCTTCCTTTAGAAGATGATGAAATTTTTCAACAGTACAAAAATAACCCATTAATTCAAGTTGTTCCTGTTGACTCAAGAAATGTTTTAGCGTTAAACAATAATAACCAAAAACAAAAAAGAGATGAGCCAAACTTATTTCACCCTTTAATAAATGATCTAGATTTTAGAAAAGCTTTATTTTATTCTATCAACAGAAACGATATTTCTAATATGGTTAATTCTTTAGAAGAAGGTAATTTAACTTATTTACCTGAAATTACTTCTATGTTTGGTGAACCAGTTGTTCCTAGTTACAACACTGTGGACACCCATATACAAAATATTAAAAATTTATCACCAGAAACTAAAGGATTTAATCCTAAATTAGCTTATGAATTGTTTAAAACAGCTTATAACAGATTACCTGATTCTTTAAAACAAGCACCAATTAATATTAATTTCCCTATTTATAAAATGCAACTTAGAAAAGTATCATTAGCTAAATTTTTAAAAGATCAATTTGAAAATTGCTTTAATCAAGAAGGTATAAAAATTAAAATTAATATTAATGAAGTAGAAAATTGGAATCTTTACGTTAAAGAATATATTATGATTCATAAATATGATATATTTTTTCACCCCGTAGGAAGTTCTGATACTACCGGTTATTTATTGATGAATTTAGAATCTGATGAACCACAATGGAGTTTTGGAGTTGGTTTTGGTATGGATAAAAAAGAAATAGAATTAGATTTTTCTCAGTTAAAAACTGATTTAGATAGCCAAAATACTAAACAAGAATGGTATCAAAAATTTATTAATGGTTTTGATGCTGATATTGATTCTGAAAATACTGATAACAAAAATGATAATACTAAAAATATTACTAATAAAATAAATATCCCAGGAGTAGAAAACTCAGGAAAATGGAAAGGAACAATCAAACAATTTAAACATTTTTTTGAAGCTACTCTTAAAAATGCTTCTAGATATTCCGAACATAAAGATCAAACTTTAACTCATATTTACGCTACTTTAGAAAAAGTAACATTAGACAATTTACCAGTTATCCCAATTAGTATATCTAAAGGAGCTACTGTTTATAAAAATATGAAATTTCAATGGCCTAATTTTAGTCCTTTTTGGGGAACCGGACCTGACTATTACTCGAATCTAACTACAGATCCTGATTATGTTTAAGTACTTTTTAAAAAGATGTTTTTTTGCTTTGTTATCTTTTATTTTAGTAGTTTTTAGTTGTTTTGTTTTAGTTAAAATGTCAATTACCAAACCAATGCAACCCCCTTTAATGGATGATATCACTTGGAATAATATTTTAGAAAAAGAAGGATATAATAAACCGATTATAAAACAATTTTTTCAGTGGAGCAATAATTCTTTACATGGAGATTTTGGTTTTTCTTTAAAGAGAAACCAAAATGTCTATGATGTTGTAAAAAACAAAATACCTTTAACAATTAAAATGAATTTAATTCCAACTTTATTATCTGTTCCTTTAGGTATTTTTTTAGCTATTTTATCAGTAAACCGAAAAAATTCTTATTTAGATCATTTTATTAGTTTTTTTACAATTATGATTATGACTTTAGGAACACTAGTGATCGCTATTTTAGCTCAATTTTTTTTCGTTCATATTTTTAATTGGTTTCCTTATCAAGTTGCAACTCCTTTAGAATGGCAAGAAAAGGGTTTTTTGTTTGGAGTTTATTCTTATTTATTACCTCTTTTGATAATGGTTGTATTAAATATGGTTTTTTATATTCGCCGTATTAAAGCGGAATTAATTGAACAAACTAATAAAGATTATTTTCTTTTAGCTCGTTCTAAAGGCCTTTCTTTTGGTCAAACAATTAACCGTCATGCATTAAAAAATTCTTTAGTCCCTTATGCTCCTGTATTGCTTGCTGAAATTACGGGATTAATTACTGGAAGTTTTTTAATTGAAAAAATATTTTCTGTTGATGGTTCAGGAAGATTACTACTTGAAGGATTTAACTCACAAGATCAACCTCTTTTAATGTTAGTTTTTGTTTTTTATACTTTGGTTAGTTTAATTTCTAGTATTATAGGAGATTTATCTTATCGTCTCTTAGATCCGAGAATAAAAGTTGGGGGTAAAAAAAATGAAAATGTTTAATCCAGATGATTTTACTTTTGCCTCAGAACTGCCAACTTCTAATAATATCAAAAAAAACAAAACAGAAACGACCCCAAATAAAAAAATAATTGGTTATTATCGAAATGTTTGGTATCGTTTTTTACATAAAAAAAAACTAAATTTATTTTAATTATTATAGGAATTATCTTACTTCTTACTGTTTTTGGTCCTTATATAAATCCTTTACCAAAAAACATCCAACAAAAAGAAAAAGAATTAATCAAATTTTTGCCTCCTAAAATCCCTCTTTTAGAAAAAATAGGAATTTTTGACGGGACTAAAAAAGAAGAATTATATCAAAACGATATTGACACTATTCAAAAAAATAACCCTAATATCATTAAAAAAATAAAAGAAAAAAAAGATGATAAACAAGTAGTTATTTTAGATGCTTATTTATATAGAGAATACAAAAACTCTTTAATTTCGCAAACTTTTACACAAAAAGAAGTTGAAAAAGCTCAAGAAACTAAAAGTATTATCGAACAAACACCTTTACCTAATAATTTATATAAAGTAAAAGTAAATATGTTTTTATATACCTTTAATAAAAACCCAAACAAAACTTATTTTTATTTTGTCACAACCGAAGAAGGAAACGATTTATTTACTGAACTTTGGAAAGGTTCTCGCGTTTCTTTATCATTAGCTTTAATAGTTTCTTTATCTACTTTATTTATTGGTGTTTGTATCGGAAGTTTATGTGGTTATTATGGCGGTATAATCGATTTAATAATAAATAGTTTTGTTCAATATTTAAGTTTACTTCCTTTTATTTCTCTGATGATAGTTTTTATGTTAAAAATAGGATTTTCTTTTTGGAATATCGCTTTAGTTTTTTTAATTAAAGGTTGGATAAGTTCTTTTTATTACACTAGATCACAATTTTATCGATACAAAAACAAAGAATATGTTGTTTCTGCACGTATGTTAGGAGCTTCAGATTTTCGTATTATGTTCAAACATATTTTCCCTAACATTATAGGCTTAATGGTAACTAGTTTCGCTTTATCAATTCCTTCTTTTATTCTTGTTGAATCTGTTTATAGTTTTACTGGTATTATTAAATATCCTGAAGGAATTTCTAGTATCGGAGAATTACTTGATAAAAGTTTTAGTAAAATTCACTCTTTTTCTTATTTGTTAATTTTTCCAATATCATATTTAATTATATTAATGTTTGCGTTTAATATTTTAGGAAACAACTTAAGAGAATCCTTTGAACCAAAAGATAATTCATGATAAAAAAATGAAAAATTTTTTGAATATTTTTTTTTGTAAAAGAAATAAGTGAATCTAAATTTAGAACAGGAGATTTCAGTTTTGGACACAAAAGTTTTAGAAATAATTAATTTGAAAATCCATTTCAAAATTAAAAATAATTTAATTTATGCTTTGCGAGGGCTTGATTTATCGCTTTATCAAAATGAAATATTAGGTTTAGTTGGTGAATCAGGAAGTGGTAAAAGCGTTATTTCTAAAGCTTTGACAGGTCTTTTGCCTTCAAATGCTGTCTTAGAAAACGGTTCTATTTTTTATAATAAACAAGATTCAAACTTGCCTGAAAAACAAGAAAAAATTGATTTAACTAAATCAAAAGATAAAAATTTTAACAAAATCCGAGGAAATGAAATTTCAATTATTTTTCAAAATCCTATTTCTAGTTTAAATCCTTTGTTGAAAATAGGTCATCAAATCAAAGAAAGTTTAAAATTAAGAAATAAAAAATTAAAAACAAAAGAATTAAAAGACAAAGTTTTTAAATTAATGAAGGAAGTTGGGATAAACAATCCTGAAAAAAGATATTATCAATTTCCACATCAGTTATCTGGAGGACTTTGTCAAAGAATTGTAATCGCGATTGCTCTCGCAAATCAATCAAAAGTTTTGATTTGTGATGAGCCAACTACGGCTTTAGATGTAAGTGTTCAAAAAAAGATTCTTGATTTAATTAAAAAAATTCAAAAAAAGACAAATATGGCTGTTATTTTTATTTCTCATGATTTAGATGTAGTAAAATATATTTCTGATAGGATTGCTGTTATTTATGCTGTAAAAATAGTCGAACATGGAACAAATAAAGAAATTTTTTACAATAGTCAACACCCTTATACTTGGGCCCTTTTGCAATCTATGCCTCGTTTTAGTAAAAAAGGAGAAAAATTAACAACTATCGAAGGAACTCCAATTATTTTAAATAAACCAATTGAAGCTGACGCTTATGCTTTTAGAAATCCTTATGCTTTAAAAATTGATTTCGAAAAACAACCTCCAATGTTTTCTGTTTCTTCTACTCATTATGCTGCTACTTGGTTATTGCATGAATTTGCTCCTAAAATTGAAATTCCTCCTTTGATTTTAAAATTAAAAAGGAAAGGTGGTTTTGTATAACATTAATGAATGATAAAAAAGTTATTTTAGAAGTTAACCACGTTTCACATATTTTTTCTAATAAATTTCAAGGTTTAAAAGATATTTCTTTTAAAGTTCATCAGGGAGAAATTTTTGGTATTGTAGGTGAATCCGGGAGCGGAAAAACAACTTTAGGAAAAATTCTATCAGGAATTTTAAAACCTACTTCTGGAGATATTATTTTACATCAAGAAGAAAATAAATATTTTATCGAACAAGGAATTAAAAAAAATTTAAAAAATATTAAAGATAAAAAAAATTTAAAAGAAATCCAAATGATTTTTCAAAATCCAGATTCTGCTCTTAATCCTCGTATGAATTGTCAAAATTTAATTGAAGAAGGATTGATTTACCAAGGAATAAAAACAAAAGATATCAGAGATGAAAAAGTAAAAAAAATTCTTTCTTTAGTAGGACTAAAAGAATATGATTTACCTCGTTATCCTCATGAATTTTCAGGAGGACAAAAACAAAGAATCGTCATCGCTCGTGCTTTGATTATTGAACCCAAAATTATTATCGCTGACGAACCAGTATCTGCCTTAGATGTTTCTATTCAAGCTCAAATTCTTAATCTTTTAAATGATTTAAAAGAAAAATTAGGATTAACAATTATCTTTGTTTCTCATGATTTATCAATTGTAAAATATTTTTGTGATCGTTTAATTGTAATGTATCGTGGCGAAATTGTAGAACAAGGGACTTCCGAAAATATATTTAAAAACGCTATTCATCCTTATACTAAACAATTATTAAAAGACTCTTTACTTTAAAATTTTGAGATTTAAAAAAATTAAAATTATAATAAATTCCATATCCAAGAAAAATTTATTTTAATCCTTATCAAAGAAAATTTAAATTATCATTTCAAAAAGAATGGTTTAACGTTCTCTAAACATAAAAAAACAAACTGTTGAATAATATTAACAATTTGTTTTTTTATGTTTAATGTGATAAAAGGGATAATAAATATAGAAATTCGAAACCTTTTAAAATAATAATTTAAAATTATTTTATTTATGTTTTACTTTTTTTATGTTAATATAAAAGTAATAAACGCTTTGATTTATTTTTTCTTAATCAAAACTATTTTTTGATTAATATTAAAAAATGATTTGTAAAAAAATTAAAAAAAATATCTAAAATAAATTAGAACAATTTTTTATTATAAATAGTTTTAAATTTTTAAAATTAAAAAAAATTATTTTTGCCATAAGATAAATATGCGGAGCTATAAATGAAAAAAAAGGAATTAGGTCAATTTTATACACGGAAAAGTATTTGGTTTAATGAACCTGTAAAAGAATTTTTAAAAGATAACATGAAATCAAACAATATCATTCTTGATCCATTCGCTGGCGAAGGTGATATTTTAAATTTTTTAAAAGAATAATTAAACAAAAATTATCGTAATTTAAAATTTCAAGGATTAGATATCGATAATAAATTTACTAATTGGAAAATAAATGACTCTTTAAAAGAAATTATTTGTCAAAAAAATAAATCTTATTTCTTAGCTACTAATCCTCCTTATTTATCTAAAAATAGTTGTTGAAAGAAAAAATACGAACGAATTTACGAAAAATATTTTAAAAATTCTCTTCACTCTGATCTTTATTTAATAGCTCTTGAAAAAATGATAATGACTCAAAAAACTGGAATAGCTATTGTTCCAGAAACTTTTATTAATAGTAAGTTTAACAAAAATAATATTAATAGAATTGTTATTATTGAATCTAATCCTTTTGAAGATGCCACTATACCTATTTGTGTTGTATGTTTCAATGGTCAAAAAAACGAACAACAAATCATTTATAAAAATGATAAAAAAATTGGTTTATTAAAAGATTTATTAAAATTCAAAAATTTGATTCAAATTAAAAATGATTTTTTAAAATCTTTAAAATTTAATGATATTTTAGGAGCTATCGCTTTATTAGGTGTCGATTCTACTAATCTTCAAAAAAAAATTAAATTTATTAATAAAGCTAATTTATCTTATGATTTAAAAAATGTTAAAATTTCTTCTCGTGCTATTACAGTTATTAATAGCAATATTTTAAATACTTTAACTTCTCAAAAAATAACTCAAACAATTGAAAAAGCTAATAAAATCTTAAATGATTTTCGCCAAAAAACCGAAGATGTTCTTTTGACCCCTTTTAAAGGAAATAATAGTTTAAAACAAAGAAGACGTCGATTAGATTTTACCTTAGCTAGTCAAATCATAACTCAAGCTTTTTTAGAAGTTGAAAATTTAAATAGTTAAAAGGAAATAAAATTGTCAGTTCTCAATTATAATAAAGAATATTTACGCAAATTAGCTAAAAATTTTGAAAATTTTAATATTTAAGATGAAAAAGTTATTTTTAAAATTAAAAATTTTTGTCAAAAATTTGGTTTTAACGAAACAGAAGTTAAAAAATCAATTAAAGAAAATATTTTTTTAAAAGCTTGGTTTGTTTACAGATCCTTCAAAACAAAATTTTTATGAAAAAATATTTGGTAATTTTTTAAAAAACATCAAAGGTGTTAAAAATTTAAAATTTTTAGACAGAAAAAATGGTGTTTATATCGTTAATCAAGAAATAAAAAATCAAAAAGATATAAAAGAATTTCAAAAAGCGGATTTACCTAAACAAATGGATTTTAGTTTTAAATATTACAATTTACCTGTTGTTTTTTTGTTTTTTATATAATTTATACTAAACAATCTGGTGGAGCACAGGACAATCAAAAAAATGATATCAAAAAGGCTATTTTAGCTGCTTCCACACAAGGACAAAATTTTATAGCCAAACATAAAAATTTTATTTGTTTGTGACGGCGATTATTATAATAAAAAAAATGTCAGAATTAAAAAATTTAAATAAAAAAAATAATTTTTTTATTTTAAAATCAGAAGAAATAGAAGATTTTTTAAATAACTTAATTAATTAAAACTTTATAAAAAATTCTATTAATTACTAAATCATTAAAACTAAACTTATTTATTAAAAAAATTTAATAATAAGTTTTTTTTTTTTTTTTTTTTTTGACATAAAAATAAATAATTATTCTATTTATTGTATTTTTAAAAAACTTTCAAAAATATAAAAGAATATATAAAAACAAAAAAATATCAAAAACATAAGTATTTAAGATTTTTTTAAATATGATTTAATTTATGAAAATAAAAAAATTTATAAAAAATTTTTATTTTTTTTATTATTTTTTTGAAATAATAAATTAACTCTTTTTCCTGCTTCTTCTGGCAAAAGTAAAAAAAACTTATCTTTTAATTGAAATTGATGTGTTTCTTTTACATTTTTTAATTCTTCTTCGTAATTAGGTCCTTTCATAGCGATGAATTGACCTTTATTTGTGGTCACTAAAGAAGCTAATTTTAAAATTAATTCTAATTTTCCTAAAGCTCTCACAATAACAAAATTATATTTTTGAGAATGATTTTCGATTTTATCTTTTACAACAAAAATGTTGTTTAAATCCAAATGTTCGATTAATAATTTTAAAAAAGTCGCTTTTTTACTTGAAGATTCGATTAAAACAACTCTTAAATTAGGATATAAAATTTTTAAAGGAACTCCTGGAAAACCTGCTCCGGTTCCTAAATCACATAAAATATTTATTTTTTGAAAATCAACTATTTTAGAAATAGACAAAGAATCATAAAAATGTTTTAAATAAACATCTTTTTCAGATATTAAAGAAGTTAAGTTTATTTTTTTATTATATTCATTTAAGAAAAAATAATATTTTTCAAATTTTTTTAACTGTGTTTTGTTTAAATCAAAATTTTCTTTTAATAATTGATTAAATAACATTTTTATATCTCTGTAAATAAACATTTAAAATAGAAATATCAACTGGATTAACACCTGAAATTCTAGATGCTTGACCTAAATTAGTAGGTTTAATTAATGTTAATTTTTCTTTAGCTTCCATTGACAAATTATTAATGTCTTTGTATTGAACTTCAGAAGGAATTTTTTTATTTTCAAAATTTAAATTTTTTTGAACTTCTTTTTCAGCTTTTAAAATATAATCTTCATATTTAATTTGAATTTCTGTTTGTTCTAACACATCTTTTTCATATTTTTTATCAATAAAAAAATTTATAATATTCATATTTATTTCTGTTCTTTTTAATAATTGATATAAACTTGTTTTTTCTTTAATAATAGAATTATATTCTTTTTTAAGATAATTTAAATTTGTTTCGTTAGGATAAATAACAATTTTTTTTAATTCTTCTTTTAAATTTTCAATATCTTTGCGTTTTTTTTCTACTTTATCATAAACATCTTTGTCGATTAAACCTGCTTTGTATCCATAATGAGTCAATCTTAAATCAGCGTTATCATGTCTTAAAAGCAAACGAAATTCAGATCTTGAAGTTAATAAACGATAAGGTTCTTCAGCACCTTTGTTAATTAAATCATCAATTAAAACTCCGATATATGCTTCGTTTCTTTTTAAAATTAAACTTTCTTTATTTTCTAATTTTAAACTAGCGTTAATTCCAGCTATTAAACCTTGACAAGCTGCTTCTTCGTAACCACTTGTTCCATTAATTTGACCAGCGAAAAATAAATTTTCAATTTTTTTGGTTTCTAAATTATATTTTAACTGATTAGGATTAAAAGCGTCGTATTCAATAGCGTAAGCGTATTTTGTTATTTCAGCGTTTTTTAAAGCTGGTATTGTTTTTAAAATTTCTTTTTGTACTTCTTCTGGCATACTTGTTGAAAGTCCTTGTAAATACATTTCGTCCATTTCTAAACTTTCTGGTTCAATAAAAATTTGATGTTGTTTTTTATCATAAAATCTAACAACTTTATCTTCGATGGAAGGACAGTAACGTGGTCCTTTTCCTTCAGAATAACCACCATACATAGAAGATCTATTTAGATTTTTTTTAATCAATTCATGAGTTTCTGAATTAGTATGTACTAAATAACAAGGTTCTTGAGTTCCTAATTCTTTAATAACTGAAGGAGAACTAAAAGTTTGTAAGATATTATCTCCTGTTTGAATTTGAGTTTGACTATAATCAATAGTATCTTTTTTAACTCTTGGCGGAGTTCCAGTTTTTAAACGAATAATTTGAAAATTATGTTTTCTTAATTGTTGACTAATACCGAAAGTAGTAGGTAAATTATTAGGTCCAGAAACAATTTTTTTATCACCGATTAAAATATTACTAGATAAATAAGTTCCAGTAGTTAAAATAACGATTTGAGAATTAATAACTGTTCCACTAGTTGATTTAACTCCTTTTACTTTATTTTCTTCTATTACAAGACTTTCGACAAAATCCTCTAATAAAGTTAAATTAGGACTTTTTTTTAACATTTGTAAAACAACTTTAGGATATTTGACTTTATCTATTTGCATTCTTAAACTTCTAACAGCTACTCCTTTAGAAGTATTCAACATTTTTATTTGAATTTGGGATAAATCAGCAGCTTTTCCCATGATTCCTCCTAAAGCGTCTATTTCTCTAACAACAACTCCTTTAGCTGGACCGCCAATAGAAGGATTACAAGGTAAAAAAGCAACGTTTTTTAAATTTCCTGTAATCAAAAGTGTTTTATGTTTTTTTGCAAAAGATAAAGCGGCTTCTACTCCTGCGTGTCCACCGCCGATAATAATACCTTCAAAATTCATTTTTTAAATTTTCTCCTTGTTTTTTTAAATAAAAACAATTTACTCTTCTTTTTTTATTTGTAACGAATAAAAATATTCTTTTTGTTTTTCGGAAACATCGTTAAAAGTTTTTTTGCCTAAAAATAATTTAACTTTTTTAATCATTTTTTGAAATAATTCTTTTTTGTTTTTTTCTAAATTTTTTTTTTGTTTAATATTCAAAAAAAGAAAAAAAATAATAAAAAAAATAATAAAAAATAAATAGAATAAAAAATTCTCTCTAAATGATCCTAAAAAATAAAATAACGAAAATACAAACAATAAAAAAGAAAAAATTATATTTTTTTTTATTGTTTCAGAACGTTTTTTTAAAAATAATTCTTCTAAAAAAGATATATAAATAATATTAATTTCTTTTTGATATAAAACTTCAAATTTTTGATAATAAGGTTCATAAACAAAAACTCTATAATGATTATCTAAAAAACTCCAAACAATATATTGTTTCATTTCTAAAAAATCAAAATTATATTTACTTTGTTCTAAAGTGAAAAATTCGATTTTTGTTTCTTCTCCGTTAATTTGATATGTCTCCTCACGGAAAGGAGTTCCTTGAGCTGAATTAAAAATAAAAGAAAAAAAAGATTTTCTCAGTATCCTCTTTTTTAAAAAATTAATCATTTAATATCTTTTTTTTCTTCATTTTTTTACCTTTTTTTCTAATAAAAAAATCTCTTTAAAAATCACCAACCACACACAATCAAAACTTATGGCTGCTCCACTCAAGTTCTAACCAGATTCATTTTTTTCATGTTGATTGATGATTTTTAAAGAGATTTTTTTATTAAAAACTATTTATTTCTTAAAAGAAAGAAAAATTTTTTTAAAATAAATTCACTTTCTTCTTTTAATAAACCTGATTCAAAAGATATTTTTTGAAAAAACTTAATATCTTTTTTAAACAAACTTGTTTTACTTAAAAAACCCGATCTAGGACTAAAAGCGCCATAATATACTTTTTTAATTCTTGTTTGAATTAAAGCACCTGTGCACATAACACAAGGTTCTAAAGTAGTGTAAATTATTATATCATTTAATCTATAACTTTGAAACTTTTTATTTAATTTTTTTAAAATTAAAAATTCAGCATGAGCAAAAAAAACTTTTTCTATTTCGACACTATTATGTGAACGAGCGATAATTTTATCATTTAAAACAGCTACAGCACCAACTGGAACTTCTTTTTTAAAAAAAGATTTTTTAGCCTCTTTTAAAGCTTCTCTCATAAAATAAAAATGTTTATTTTCCATATTTTTTTTAAATTAATTTATAAATTTATGACATTTTCTACAACGAGGTTCATGATAATTTTCTCCACCAATTAAAACGATAGGATCACTTGATTTTGGAATTTTTCCATAAACAATTCTTTGTGTTCGACTAGCTTCTTTCCTGCAAACAGCACAAGAAGATTTTAACTTAATAACTTCATCAGCGATAGATAATAAATAATTCATCGAACCAAAAGGTCTTCCGCAAAAATCTAATTCTAATCCACTCGCTACAATATAAATTCCTTGATAAGATAAATTATTTAAAATTTTTTCAATTTCATCATCAAAAAATTGTGCTTCATCAATAAATATAACATCAATTTCTTTATTAACAAAATTTAAAATTTCTTTACTTTTGTTTACCAATAAAGAAGGTATTGTTTCGAAATTATGAGTAACTAATTCGTTTTTGCTAGAATATCGATTATCAATTATCGGTTTAAAAACTAATATATTCGCTTTATGATTTTGAAAAAATTTAATTCTTTCAATTAATTTAGTTGTTTTTCCAGAAAACATCGGACCACAAATAATTTCGATAAAACCTTCTTTATTTAAATTCATTTTCGATAAATATCCTTTTATTCTTTTGAAATAAAATTAAATTACTTTAAATTTATTTTTTGTCTTTGTTTTTTCCATAACGTTTATGAAATTTATCGACTTGACCAGCTACAGTTACAAAAACTTGTTTTCCTGTATAAAAAGAATGACAATTAGAACAAATTTCAATTTTGATTTTTTTTGCTGTTGTTCCGATTTGATGTTTTTCACCACAAGTAACACAAGTTACTTCAACAGTTGAAAAATCAGGTTGTTTTATTTTTTTTTTCATAAAAAAGCCTCAATAATATTTTTTCAAACACTTTAAATTTTTTTATTTTTAAACTATATATTTTAAATAACAAAAAAATATTTAGTTAAATACATCAATAAAAATTATAACATTTAAAATAAGAAAATTTAAAAAATGATTTATTTTTTTTAATTTTATTTAAAAATAGGAAATTTTTTTGTTAAAGAAAATACCGTTTCTTTAACTTCGTTAATAATTTCTTCATTTTTATAATTTTTTAAAACTTTGTCTATTAAATTCGCTACCATTATAAATTCTTTTTCTTTGAAACCTCTCGTTGTCATAGCTGGTGTTCCTATTCTGATTCCACTAGTGAAAAAAGGTTTTTCTTTATCAAAAGGAATTACGTTTTTGTTTACAATAATATTAGCTTTTTGTAAAACTTCGGAAGCTAATTTACCATTTAAATGAGGATGATTTTTTTTGATATTAATCAAAACTAAATGATTATCTGTTGTTTTACTGACTAAGTAATAACCTAAATCAGTTAAAGTATTAGCTAAAGCAAGAGAATTTTTTAATACTTGTTTTTGATAAATAGTAAATTCTTCACTTGAAGCTTCTTCAAAAGCAACTGCTTTAGCAGCTATAATATGATAAGAAGCACCACCTTGCGTTCCTGGAAAAACAGCTTTATCTATTTTTTTCATAATTTCTTCATTATTACTTAAAATAATTCCTCCACGAGGACCTCTTAAAGTTTTATGTGTAGTTGAGGTAACAACATCCGCTCCAGCTGTAAAAGGAGAATTATGCAATCCAGTAGCGATTAAACCAGCTATATGAGCGATATCAGCTAATAAATAAGCATTAACTTCATCCGCTATTTTTCTAAATTCTTTAAAATCAATTTCTCGAGAATAAGCAGAAGAACCACAAATAATTAATTTAGGTTTTATTTCAAGTGCTATTTCTCTAACTTTTGCATAATCAATCATTTCAGTTTCAGGAGAAACACCGTAATTATAAGAACGAAAAAATTTACCTGAAAAATTTAAAGAAAAACCATGAGTTAAATGACCTCCCTCTTTTAAAGACATTCCTAAAATAACATCATTAGGTTCTAATAAAGCTTGAAAAACAGCCATATTAGCTTGTGAACCGGAATGAGGTTGAACATTAGCGAACTTAACATTAAATAACTTTTTAAGATTTTCAATCGCCATTCTTTCTATCTCATCAATGAATTCACAACCATTGTAATATCTTTTTCCGATATACCCTTCGGCATATTTATTAGTTAAAATACTTCCTTGTGCTTTTAAAACTGCTTTAGAAACAAAATTTTCTGAAGCAATCAAACCTAAATTGTTTTCTTGTCTTTCACTTTCTTTTTCTATAATTTTAAAAACTTTTTCTCCAAAACGATTCATTAGTTACCTCTAAATAATAAATTAATAAAATAAAAACTATATAGAAAAATTATATATTAATATTTTTTTATATAGTTTTTTTCTTTATAAAAAAAAATTTAGTCAAAAAAAATAAAAATATACTAGTTTTTAAAAAATTATTAAAAAATAACCAAAAAACATATAAAAATATTCTTTTTTTCTTTTTAAAAAATTGGAAAAGTTAAAGTTAGTATATTTTTTTTATCAAAAAATAAACAAAATTAACATTTCAAAAATAAAAAAACATAAAAAAAATAGTTATTTTTGCTTTTTTTAAAAAAATAGTTATTTTTTTTATTCATAATCAAATTTTTTTCTAAAAAAAGTTTAACTAAATTGGAAAAAAGTTTAACTAAATTGGAAAAAAGTTTAACTAAATTGGAAAAAAGTTTAACTACTTTTTTTTAAAAAATTTTCTTTTAATTCCTTAAGATGGTTTAAAATAATTAAAATTTTTAAAATTAGTCAATTTTTTTTGTCTTACTAATAATAACAATTTAATAAAAAAAATAATTTAAATAAATTTTTTCAATTAACTTTTTTTTATAAAAAAAATAAATATTCAAAATTTAACTAAAATTAATAAATAAAATAATTTTAATTTAAATCCTATTTTTGGAAATAAATAAAAAACAACACTTAAAAAAATAATTTTTTAAACAAAATAAAAATATTAAAATATAAATATTTTTTTTAATAATTTAAAAAAGAAGGATTTTCATGTTGATGAATTCTTCCAATTTACAGAAGATGAAGATGAAATTAAATCGAATTATGATAATACAGGAAAAATAGTCTGCTGTTGGCCTGAATCTAAAAAAAATTATCAATTTCTTTTAACTAATCAACCAGAATTACATCCTATTATTTTTAAATATGGTTTTGATGATTATTATACAAATGAACGTTATAAAAATTGTAATGCTGATTCTCGAACAGTTCAAGAAAAAATTTTAAATCTTAATTTAACTCCTGCAGAAAAAAGAGAAGTTATAACTTATTTCTCTAAAGTTAAAAAATTAAATAGTATTTTATATCGTTTTTTAGAAGATTTAAAATTTTGGGGAACTATTTTGAAATATAATTTACTTAAAATGCCTTATTTCCGTTTAAGAACTAAAAACTTAGAACTAAAATCAACTAAAAAAACTATTAAATGGAATGAAAAATATTTAAATACTACAACAATAAAAAAAAGGAATAACAACAAAAATAGATGAAGAAATTTTAAAACAACTTACGAATGAATAAATCAACCATTTTGATAATTTTAAACAAAAAAAATAGTTCATATTTAATATATGAAGCTCTTTTTTATGCTTTTTTAAAAAATAAACAAAATATTAAAAACGATTATAATATATTTTTTATATAATAAAATTTTACTAATTTTAATTACTCTTATTATTTTTATTAATAAAAACTTCTTAAAAGGTAAAAAAATAACTTTTAAGAAAAAAATTAGATAATATTTATTGAATAAAAAATATATTTTAACTAAAGTATTAAAAATAACCTAAAATATGAGTTTTGATTTTTTAGGAAAACACAAAAATAAAGAGGCTTTAAACTATCTTTACGCAATCCGAAAAATTAGTTTTGATACAAATAAAAAATTTCAATTAGGTTTAGCCACGAAAGATAATCAAAATTTATATCATTATCTTTTGAAAAAGAGTGTCCCGTTAGATTTATTTTTTGATTTGAAATTATTAATTAAAAATAAAGTATTTGTGGCTTATTTCTTCCAAGATGGCTTTATTATTCCTGTTTATTTTCGTAATCATGTTATTCATTTTTATAAAAATAATTATCACAATAAAATAACAAGATTAAACCCTAAATATAGAACCCTCCCAAATTTAACAAATACAAATATTTTTGTAATACCGTACAGCTTCAATATCGCGAGATCCTATATTTTACAAATGAAAAAAAATATTATTCATGAGTTTTTTTTTTTTTTTTTTTTTTT
>NZ_JBGGGR010000022.1:0-5284 GCF_041276565.1 'Camptotheca acuminata' phytoplasma | reverse complement strand
GAATATGAATTAGAATATGAATTAGAATATGAATTAGAATATGAATTAGAATATGAATTAGAATATGAATTAGAATATGAATTAGAATATGAATTAGAATATGAATTAGAATATGAATTAGAATATGAATTAGATAATAATAATAAATCAGAAAAAAAAGAAGAAAACTTAACTTCAAAAAACCCAACTTAAAACAAAAGAAGATGTTCGGGATACCGAAATTAAAAATTCAAATAAAATAAATACTGATTCAGAAAAATTAGAAAAAACTACACCTATTCCAAATCCAAAACCAAGAAGAGATTTAGACCTCCTTTTGATAAAAAAAATTAATAATGCATTTTAACCATATTTTTTTCATTGTATTCTAATCATTTCAAAACTTAAATAAAACGTTAAATGGAATTAATTAAAAAAAGAAAATAATTTTTTATTATCTTTATATTTCGATCATTTAAATTCTTTTATCGAATAAAAAAACGAAAGGTAAAAAATGGAAGAAAATAAAGTTAATCTAAAAAATAATAATCATCATCCATCAAATTTTTATAAAAAGAAAATAATTTTAATTTTTTCGTTTATTTTTTTTAATATTTGGTATTTTTTTATTCATAGAAGAAAAAATGTTATACGAATTACAAGTCAAAATAGAAAATAAAAACGAAATAATAAATCAATTAGATATAGAAAAAAGAGTATTAAATATCCAACATCAAGAATTAAATTCTAATTAAAATAAGTTAATCGAAAACCTTTTATTAATGTTTTTGAATAAATAATTTGATTTTTTTGTTTTACGAAAACAAAAAAATCATAAAAAAAAGATTTCATTTATATACCAGAACAAAGAAATGTTTAAAAAATATTATTTTTTTTAAAAAAATTAGTGCTATATCTATATAAATATATACGAAAGGAAATAATTTTTAATTTTTTTTAAATTTAAATTATTTTTAGTTAATTTTAATTAATCTAAATTTTTTTTATATTTTTATAAGAAGATTAGAAAACAAAAGTTAACATCAATCTTTGACATAATTTTTTTATTTTAGTTTTTTTAAATGTTATATTTTTTTTATTATTTTGGATATAAATTATTTTTGTGTTAATTAAAAAACAATAAACAATATTTTTATCAAAAATATTTTATCTAAAAAAATTTTATCTAAAAAAACAAAAAAAACGAATAATTTGATTTTTTTTATAAAAAAACCAATAATAAACAAATCGCTTATTCAAAAAATTTATTTTTTTCATTTATTTTTCTTTTTATTATAATATTTTGATATTTAAAAAAACATTAAATTTTATCTAGTTAAAAAATCAAATATTTTTTTGATTATCTTTATATAACGAAAGGAAAAAATAGAAACTAAATTTAATGAAGTCAAAAAACAATTATAATTATCCTTCTAATTTTTATAAAAAGAAAGTAATTTTATTTTTTTCTTTTATTTTTTTTATCTTGTTTTGTGTTTTTTTCTTTATAGAACAAAAAATGTTCGTTCAATTACAAAAACAATTAGAAAACAAAAACGAAACAATTGAAAATCTTCAAAACGAATTAGAAAATTTGAAACAGTTCAATTTTAAACTAATAGACGAACTAGTTGAAAAAAAACAATATATCCAAGAATTCATAAACCGAAATGAAAAAACAGTTAAAGCTCGAGTCGAAAAAATAATCGAAAAAGAAGTTCCAGTTGAAAAGATAGTTGAGAAAGAAGTTCCAATTATTAAAACAGTTGAAAAAATAATTGAAGTTCCAGTTGAAAAGATAGTTGAGAATAATTCTAAATATATAGATCAATTAAATAAACAAGAAAACAAAATAAACAATTATAAAAAATTTATAACTTCTTTAAATCTAGAACAATTCAAAAATTTATCCCCAGAACAAATTAATGTTTTGAAAGAAGAAGAAATTAATTCTATAATAAGTAAATTCAATGACCAAGATGAAATTATAGCTAAATTATATATTAAAGACAAACCAACAATTCCGTTGATTCCTAATTTTTATTTTTCTTTATCAGAATCATTTCAATCTCAAAAAGTAGAACAATTTAGTCATACAGGTAATAAAATGTATTATTACGAGATGAAATATGATCCTCAATCAGAGAAAGTTCAAAAAATACAACATTTTCAAGCTGACGGAAAAAAACAAGATAGCTATGAATTTTCTTACTCTCTTGAAAAACAATTAACAAAAATAAAAAATTTCGATAATAACGGAAACATAAGAAACACTTTCGATTTTGAATATAACAACAATACGCAACAATTAGAAAGTGTACAACAATTTGATAACGCCGGTAATAAAACATATTATCACGAATACATCCACGATCCTAATACAAAACAAATAACCAAAACACAACAATATCAAAACAACGTAAAACAGGATTTTTTTGAATATAAATATGATCCAAAAACTCAAAAATTGTCAAAAATAGAAATATTTGATCGTAACTCTAATAAAAAAGATATTTTTGAATATCGATACACAAATCAAACAAATAAATTATCAAAAATAGAACAATTGTATCCTCGTGGTGGAATAGCTTGTTTCTGGGCTGCCTCATAAAATGATCTATTTTAAATATAATCATTATTATATAATAAAAAAAGAGTTTAATTTATCTTAATTAACAAATAATTTTAAAAAAATTAATTGATATTGTTTTTAAATTGTTATATATCTAACCCATAAAAAAGATGTATCAACATTATTAAAAGAAACTAGACAGAGATTTAGGACAATTACGAAAAAATAAACAAGATATCATAAAAACAGAATTAGCTAACAAAATAGGTAATTTATCAAAGATAACAGCGAAACAAATTCAAATCATTGAAGAATCCAGAACAAATACAGGAGTTGAAGTAACTGTTGAAGGATATTCAGGACAATTAAAAGTTACATTTACAATACAACCAGAAGATGATTCCTTATTAAAAAAAACAAATCCAGACCAACAAAAAACACAATCAACAATAGAAGAAAAAACAAATTCAATTATTCCAGAAGATGACAAAACATTAGCACCAGCAGAAACATCTGAAATAAAACCAGTAAACCCAGAAAATGACAAACAAACAATACTAGAAGAAACACTGCAAACACAAACATCATCACAAGAAACAAATTTAATTCCACAAGAAATAAAAAAACCAGAAGGAATAAATTCAATTATTCCAGAAGTTAATAAAACATTATCACCAACACAAACACCATCAGAAGGAATAAATTCAATTAATTCAGAAAAAGAAGTTTCAAAAGAAAAAATAAATTCATATCAAACAGAAACACAAGAAACATTGCAAGAAACAAATTCAACTCAACAAGAAATTCAAAAAACACAACAACAAACTGATTCCTTATCAGAAGAGACAAATTCAGGCCAATCAGAAACACAAAATCCAGAAGAAGAAATAATTCCAGATCAACTAGAAATACAAGAACCATCCAAAGAAATAAAATCAGATAATTCAGAAAAAGAAGTTTCGAAAGAAAAAAACAAATTCAACTCCACAAGAAATTAAAACAACACAACCAAAAACTGAATCCTTAGAATCCTTATTAAAAGAAACCAACACAGATTTAGGACAATTACCAAACAACGAAGACACAACTATAATAAATGAATTAGTTCAAAAAATAAATATACGAGAAATAAAAAAAGAACACATTCAAATAGTTTCAAAAACAAATACAGAAGATCAAGTAACTGTTGAAGGATATTCAGGACAATTAAGATTTATATTTACAACACAATCAAAAAACGACTCCTTTTTAAAAGCAACAAATTCATCTCATTCAGAAATACAAAAACCAAAAGAAGAAACAAATCCGGACCAACCAGTTCAACAAGACATCAAAGAAACACAATTAACATCAGAAGGAATAAATTTATCTCAACAAAAAATTGAAAAAATACAACCAAAAGCAGAATTAAAAGAAACGAAACGAGATCAGAAAGACATCAAAGAAACACAATCGACATCAAAAGAAATAAAATCAGATAATCTAGAAAAAGAAGAAAAAAAATCAACTAATTCAGCAACACAAGAACCATTACAAGAAAAAAAATTAATTCCACAAGAAATCAAAACAACACAACCCAAAACTGAATCCTTAGAATCCTTATTAAAAGAAATCAACAGAAATTTAGGACAATTACCAAACAACAAAAACGCTATTATAATAAATGAATTATTTCAAAAAATAAACAAACTAGAAAAAATAGCCAAAAAAATTGAAATAGTGAAAGAATCCAAAAAAGAAACAGAACCTCAAGTAAAACTGTTGGAGGATTTTTAGGACAATTAAAAATTAAATTCAAAAAAAACAAATTACCATTAAGCACAGTATTAAAAAATACACAATTAGATTCAATAGTGAACAATGATGAAAAAACTTTAAAAAAAACTATTCAAGAAAAAAACCCCACAATGAATATAGATAACTTAGTATTCGCTGATAAAGATTTAACAAGTGTTAAAGTATCTTCACCATATTTCAACGACAGCGTAACTGTTAACTTCAAAATAAAAAAAACAAACATCTTTACTACTGGGTTTGCTATAATCATTTATATTTTTATAGGAATTGGAATAAGTAGTTTAATTATTAAAAAAACAATTCGAAATAAAAAAAAGAGAAATAATAATTTTTCATAAACAGTAATTGGAAATTTTTTAAGTAATAATTTAGGACGAACTATTATTTAAATAGTACTTTAAACAATATTTGTTTAAAGATGAATTTCTTTATTAAACAAATAAATAGTTTGATTTTTGAATTTTATTGATAAAAAAACGATATTCTCTTTTTATTAATTATCTTTATTTTGATTTTTTAAAAAAGATTTTTCAAAATTTTTTATTTAGTCTATTTTAAAACAATTAATATTAAAAAATTAGTATTAAAAAATTTACCCAAACTATTTTACATTAGTTTGGGTTTTTTATTGGTTAATTTTGTATTTTGATTGTTTTAAATTAAAAAAGAAGCTTTATTTTTTGGATACATCTTATTGTTTAATTTTAAATATTTTGTATTTTTTTTGTTAGAAAGATTATTTCGTTAGAAAGATTAAAAAAAATAAAAATTTTTTTTGAAATTTAGTGAGCCAATATAAATAAAAAACAACTGTATTAATTTATCTTTTTGTAATATATAAAATATTTAAAAGAAAATAAATTCTTTTAATAAACTATTATTAAATAAATATTTATCGTTCTTTTCATGAAAGTTATCACTTGCTTTTTTTTTTTT
>NZ_JBGGGR010000021.1:0-5291 GCF_041276565.1 'Camptotheca acuminata' phytoplasma | reverse complement strand
CTCCCTTCGGAATAACAGCTCCCATTTTTTGATATTTGTGTGGATTGTTTAAGAAATCAATTAATTCTTTCATCTCTTCTTTTTCTTCTTTGTTTCCGGCGACATCTTTTAAAGTAAAAAGAGATTTTTGTTTATCTGCATTTTGAGCTCTAGATCTTGATTGCATAGATCTTTCCCATATAGCAGAAAAAATATAAATCATCAAAATTAACGAAGAAATAGCGGATAAAATCATTAAAGGTAATTGTAATAAGTTGATTACAGGAGTTTCTTGAACGATAGAAGTTTCTTTCATACGCATTTTTGTAAAAATGATATCAAATTGATGTTGTTCCAATTTACAAATATCTGCAGGACCCTTGTGATTTTCCAAAATAACATGATAATAAGGAGGACCATAATTCAACAAACGAGAATAACTCAAAATTTTGAGTTCCTTGTAATTTACTTTGGTTAACTTTTTCTTTTAAAATATCCATCGAAATTTCATTTTTAGGATATAAGAAGTTCTGATATTTTGAATAAGCCCAATATAAAGTAAAAACCGAAATAACAAGATAAAAACAGAGCAAAAAAAATTTTTTCTTAGTTAAAATCATGTTTAGTCACACCTTTTCTTTTTTTAGATAAGAAGATAAAATAAGCTACAGGTAAAGCTAATAAAAGGAGACTTAATAAAACTATGATTCCGATAAAAAACCAATTATGATTAGTTTTTTTGATGTTTGAATTTGAAGTAACTGAGTTTATGGTGGTTGACGAAGATAAATCGTTAGAACGTTCATTTAAGATATTATTAATTTCATTAGCGGTTAAAACATCTTTTTTTTCTAATTCAGCTACTAAAGTATTTAATAAATCACTATTTTGATTTAAAATATCTTTGGTTTTGTTATATAACGCATTATATTTATCTTCAAATTCTTCTTTAATTTGCATTTCTGCTAAATTAGAATCTTTAGTGGGTAATATTTTTCTAAGTTTTAATAAATCAGTTATTAAATTTTTAGCTTTTTCATTATCTAAATAAACTCGATCACTAACAGTATTAAACATCATTTCTTCGGCCGCTTTGCCTCCTAAATGTAAGATAATTTCTTTTTCGTAATCTTTTTCAACTTTTTGATGTTCGTCAAAATAAGAAATTTTGAAGGGACTCGCGTGACGAGCACGAGGAGTAATATCTATTTTATAAATTGAACCCCATTTTTGAGATAAATTAATAACCGCTTGACCAGCGAAATAAGTAGCTTCTGCTTTTCTTTCATTAGGGGTATATGTTATATCTGGAGTTGGAAGTCCTAAAATTTGATTATCAATCGCTGTTTCAATATCAGATTGAGTAATTAGAGGACGTTTTTCTTCAATTAAAGCTTTGATAGCGGCGTTGTTAATAATTTCTTTTAAGGTCACACCACTCATTCCTTGAGTTTTAATTTGAGCTAAAAAATTCCAATCAATATTAGGATCCATTTGTTGTTTCATAATAAATTTTCTTCCAAAAACATCTTTTAATAAAGCGAATCTTCCAGAAGCGTCTAGGTAACCCAACATAAATATGTTTACTTAATCTTCCAGGTCTTAAAAGAGCTTCATCCAAAATATCTTTTCGGTTAGTCGCTCCTATAAAAATAACATTTTCCAGAGGTTTAAAGTGCTATTTTGATCTTTAGCTTCGCCATCTCCACTGCTTCTTTTTCCACCAACAGCGTCGATTTCATCAACAAAAATAACAGCAGGAGTTTGTTTACGAGCTTGTTGAAATAATTCTCTTACTTTTTTGTGCTCCTTCACCTGAATATTTAACAGCAAAATCTGAACCAGACTTATCTATAAAATTCGGAATATTAAGTTCGTTAGCGAATGCTTGTGCTAAAAAAGTTTTTCCAGTTCCGGGTGGAACATATAATAAAATTCCTTTTGAAAAATCAATTTCTAATTCTTCATATTTTGACGGTTCTTGAATATAAGTTTTTATTTTTCTTAATTCGTTAACAGCAGCATCATTTCCTTTAACATCACCCAAAGTAGATTTTCTTTTAAGTTTTTTCCAAAAACAAAATACTTTCTTAGAACCTAAAGTTTCTGTTAATAATTTTTCTAAAGAAGGCGGCGATGTATAAGTATTGTTTTGTCCTTCAGGAATAAAGACAGCCACTAAACCTTCTAGAGAAGAATCTAGTTTTTTATTAAAATTTATTTTTCCTTCTGAAGATGGCGCAGAGTTGTTATAAACAGGATTTGTAGCGGTTAATAGAGATAAAGAAAAAGTTCTTCCGGGTAATTTCAAGTTTAAATATTGAATAATTTTCATATTATAACTATCTGCACCACCAGTTAATTCGAAATGATCAATCTTCTCTAATATTTTATATTTATCAAATAAAGTTTGATTTTCAGAAGATTTTAATAAATTTAAAATTTTTTCTTTTTTATCTTGTAAATCAGGTTTAGAAAAAATATTTTCTTTATTTAAACTGATAATTGTATTTTTAAGTGATGTTTCTGGATTTTCAGTAGATGTTATCAAATTTTGTGTATATTTATCAAAAAGTTGAGAATTAGAAGGTTTTACATGTTGTATTAATAAGGAAGTTATTTTTCTAAATTCTTCCTCATATGTTTCAAAAAAAGTTTTAATTTGGGGAAGTAATTCTTGAAGTAAAGTTAATTTTTGATCGATATTCGGATTTTGTTCAATTTTATTTAACGCGGTGTCATAAGGTTGGTAATTTTGAGAAAGATTTGATGGAAATTGGTTATTTAAACTTTCTTTTAAAGGTGTTAACCAACTATTTAAACTTTCTATACTAGGATATTCTTTTAATTTCCTTAAATTATCATTGATTTGTTGATGTTTAGTTTTGTATTCGCTCCAAGCGTTCTTAACTGATTGTACAAATTCTGTTATTTTTTGTTCCCTATATTCTTTTTGTTTGTTTTTAAAAGTATCATCTAACTGAAGACGATTATTTTCTATGGCGTTTTCGGCATAAACTAATGGTTTTGAAATAAAACCAAGTAATAAAAAACCAAAAAATAAAAGATACAAAACAATAAAAGAGGGAGATATTTTTTTATAATACAAATTCATAATTTTTAACCTTATATTATTTTAAAATTAAATCTTTTTTTACACTGTTTATTAAATAAGTGAATTTTTTAATATATTTTTAATGAATTTATTTTAAGATAAGTGAACTATAAAAAAATTATTTTTTTAAAAATGAATAGTTATAAAAAATTAATTTTTTTTATATTTTTTTTTAATAACTTAAGTGCTAGATATAGATATGATAATGATAAAAATATAAATAATTATAGCGAACCAACTAGTAAAGATATTAGATTTTATCGGTTGTTCTGATGGTTTTGATTCTGAAGTTTCTTTTTGTTCTTGTGTTACTGATTCTGATTTAGGTTCATTTTGTTGTTGTGGTACGTCTAAGTTTTCTTCTGGTGTTATTGTGAAGTTAACAGTTGCATCGTTTGTGTAATCTGGCAAAGATACTGTAGCACTATTTTCATTTTCTGAGATAACAATTACTAATTGGTCTGTTTCTTCTTGAGTCAGAGAATTTTTAGATTTAATAGCTTCTCTAATAGAAAAATCATCTTTTTTCGTTATTTCAGTTAATGCTAAAGTTGTTAATTTTGTGTTAATATGTTTGTTTTCGTCTATATTATTATTTTGAGTTTTAATATTTGTTTTTATAGTTTCTATTTCTTTGTTTGGTATTTTGTTTAAATTTGATTCTATTAATTATGTATTTATTGTTGATAATGCAAGCTGTTGCGCAATATTTTTTTGTTCTGTTATTTTTAATAAATTATTTTCACTTGATGTTATTTGTTTTTGATGTGTTTCAATTCTGGATAATTTTTCTTGATTTTCATTAGATAAAAGTTTAACAAAAGAATTATAGAAAAATTTGGCAGGATTTTGATTTTGTATTAAAGTTTCATAAGCTTGAATCATTCTATTTAACGCGTCAATACTATTTCGAAATACCGTTTGTACATCATCAGATACATTTAAACTTATCAAACGATTAAAATTAATTTCAATGTTTTCTTTGTTGTTTTGTACTTCTTGTTTTTTAGCACTATAATATTCAGGATTTTGTTCTTTATTTTGTTGTTCTTCATGAAGCCAAGTGTTATATTCTTGTCTAACTGCTAATGTTATAGTATCTGTAGTATTTAATTCCGGTTCGTCTGCTAAAATGTTAGCTGCTGCAACTTTTTGTGGATATTGTACAATAAATCCTTGTATATCGTTGACTTCTTCAGAATTTGTGTTTATGTATATTTTTTCTAAATAAAAGTGTTTATTATATAAAGCAACCATATAATTATAAACTAAAGAGTGTTCTTCTGGTTCTAATCCTTTTTGTAAGGTTTGAAAGATTTCTTTTTTTAAATTTAATTCTTTAATATTAGCTTTATGAGATTCGATATCATCTGGAAGTTTAGTTTGTATATAGTTAACATAATAGTTTGAATTATTATTTTGTTTTCTTTGTCGTTTTTCTAACCAAGAGTTATATTCTTGGCGAACTTTTTGTAATATGTTATTATTTTCTTTTGGAATTGATTGATTATTCGCTAATTTATTAGCGATATCAGATTTTAAATTATATTGTTCTATTTGTTTTTCGTAAAATCGAATACTGTTTGGTTCAGAAATTCCTTGATGACTAACTCGATTTGAGGATATATTGCTAAAATAAAAAGAAACAGAAGCTTTATAGTAAAGTTGTGCTATTAATTCTAATCTATCTTCTACTAAAGCCTGGAATGCTTGCTTAATAAGTTCTTTATGTTGTATTAAAAATTTTTCTCTTTCAACTGATAACGGAATTTTTAAAATTTCTCTATTATAATATCCATTATCTCTTCGTTGATTTCCTTCATGAGAACTTAATAACCTATTATATTCTTCTTGAACTTCTTGAACTAATCATTGTCGTTCAGCATCATCATTATTACTATTTTCTGCTAAAACTAATGGACTTTTTACAAAAAACAAAATTAAAACAAAGGTACTGAACCCTAAAAAAAAATTTAATTTCTTTTTAGAAAAAATTAAAACTTTAATTTTCACTTACTTATCTTCTAATAACCTTTCTTTTTATTTATTATTTATTTATTCAAACTTTATGAATAAACTAAATAACTTTATTTATTTCGTTTTTCTCCTCTCTTTTTTTTCTTAGTTACTCTAGAACCAAAAAAATAATTCAATAATTAATAAAAAAATATTAATTTCTATTATTATGAATCAAAAA
>NZ_JBGGGR010000020.1:0-5888 GCF_041276565.1 'Camptotheca acuminata' phytoplasma | reverse complement strand
TTTCAGAAGTTGTTAATTTTGTTTGTGTTTTACTTAATTCAGTTTGAACTGTTTTTATCTCTTCATCTTTTTTATTTAAATTATTTTCAGAAGTTGTTAATTTTGTTTGTGTTTCTCTTAATTGGGTTTCAGAAATTGTTAATTTTGTTTGTGTTTTACTTAATTGATTTTGAGTGGTTGTTAATTTAGGTTTTATGTCATTGAGTTCACTTTGAATATTGTTTAATTCATTATTTTTTGTATTTAAATTTTCTTCAATTTTTTCTAATTTTGTTTTTATTTTGTTAAATTTATTTTGAGTAGTTTTTAATTCTTCTTCTTTTTTTTCTAAATTTTCTTCAGCAGTTTGCCATTGAGTTTTTGCGTTATCTAATGCATTTTCGAAAATGGTTAATGTTTCGTCTTTTTTTTCTAAATTTTTTTCAGCATCTTTTAATTTTTTTTTGACTTCATTTAATTCAGTTTGGAATTTGGTTAATTCTTTGACTTGTATAATTAATTGGTTTTGGGCGTTCAATAATAAAACCCCATTTTGGTCTAAATTGTGTTGGAGTTCTTCCATTTTATTTCCACTATCTTTTAAATAACCTACTAATTTACAAATATATTTACTTTTAAAATATAATTTATTATGCTTTTGTTTTAAAGCTTCTAAAAAATGATTCGTTAATAAATATTGGTCGTTTCCACGAATTGCTTCGATTTCTTTTAATGGATCGTATTTATCAGGAGAAGTTACTTGTTCTAAAGCTTCTTCGACTTCACTCATTTTATTTATGATTTTATATTTTGAAATATTATTTTTAATTGGAACGTTAAATATAAAAATATAAAAAATAAATATTGATAATGTTAATAAGAATAAAAAACTTTTTAAAAAAATTTTTATTTTTGTTTTGTTTATAAACATTTATTATATAAATTTCTAATTAATATATAAAAAATTAAATTATTATGATTTTAATTATTTTTTTTGATTTACAAAATAATTTTTTTAAAATCATGAAAAATATAATAAAAAAATTATTTTTTATACATTTTATTATATTTTTTGTTTAATGTTTTTATTATTAAAATTTAAATTTTTGAAAGTTAAATAGAATTTTATTTTTTTAATATTAAAAAAATAATTCGACCGAATGTTATTATTTGGTTAATATTTTTGTGAAAAAAGAAAAAGAAAATTTCATAATTTCATATTATTAATCAAATTTTTATTCTTTAAATCGAATTATTTTTACTTCTCTTTATTTTAATTTTTTTTTGAGATAATCGGTTTCTTTTAAGAAATTTAAAATTTTCTGCAAACGATTAAATATTTATTATTTATTTTTGAATTTTAATAAAATTTGAAATGAAAATTTTATTAAAAGATTAGAATTTACATATTAAAAATAATTTCATTTTTTTTTATTATAATTTGTTTTTTTAAAAAAATATTGATATTTGTTTGGTTTAAAAGAACATATATTTTTATAAAATATGATCTATTTTCAAATAATATAAAAAATATATTTTTTTTGATTATAAAAAGATATATTCAAAATTTCAATATTTTTCTTTTTTTAAAAAAATTAATAAAATTAATATTTTTAAAATATATTAACAAAATAAATTTTTTTTGTGTAATATATAATCACATAATAAAAAATAATTAATTTGAACTGTATTATTTTAATACGAACATTCTCATATAAAATTATATCATAAATTAATTTAACTAATTATTTATTTTTTAAAAAAAGATGTCTTTATTAGTAGTTTTGATAAACTTTTTATTATGTTTTTTTTATGACCAGAAAGAAATTATGATTTAGATTTAAAATAATCCAAAATTAACATGAATCTTATAGGATTTCGTTTTAGTTCAAAAACTATAAACTATTAAAAATATGATTTAGGTTTAATATTATTTAATAATTTGGTTCTTTTTTGATGAAATATTTTAAATTTAAACTTTTTTTATAAACCAAAATTTATTTTATTAATTATAATAATTTTCGTAATAAATATGAGAATTATAAATAAATTTTTAAACTGTAAAATAAATCTTCTTAATTTCCAAAAATCATTTCGAGAGCGATATTTTTTTTTCTTTAATTGACGTTGATATTTTTTCATATTGTTATTTTTTTATTATGATTTAAAAATTTTTTGTAAACGTTGAAAAATAATGAATGCACCTTTTTTTCAACATCAGGATGCAGAAGGTTTTTAAAATAATCACAAATTTTTAAATGTAATAAGAAATGTTCTAATAAATCACAATAAACTAAATTTTTACCTTTTTGATAATCAAAAGTAAAATTTTTAGCATATTCATGAGTTAGATAAATCTTCTTTTTTTATATTCCATGATATGATGTATTTCTAAACCTTCATTTGATCTTTTGATGTCATGATTAGTTTCCGTAAAAGAAAAATTTAAAAAATAATTTCCTGGAACTTCTCCATATTTTGTTTTCAAAAAATCAACTAATTGGTCATAGGTCAAAAGCATCATTTTTTCAATATCTGTTATTGGTTTTTCTTTTTATAAATTATCTAAAATATTAGAAATATCTTCTAAATGTTTTAATAAATTTTTTAATTTAAAATTAGGGATCAAAATAAATTTACATTGAAATATTTTTTTAATTTTTTTTAATTCGTAATATATTGAGTGATAAAAATGAATTTGTTGCAACCAGTCGTTGATTTTTAACATATAATCGTTTGATATATTTTTGATTTGAATTTTTTGATAAATTTTAATACAAAAAAATAAAACTATTGTATATATGATAAAAGTTGTAAAAGTCATTGTTTTTAAATTGAATATATTTATTTTTTAATAATGGTAATTATATCAAATAAAAATAAATATAGTTTATTAAAAAATAACAAAAAAACAATATATCTTCATGAAAAAAAATATAAATATTTTAATATCTAAACCGAAACCTTAAAAATATTATCTTAAGTATGATTGGTCACGAATATTTAGTGGTAATAAAAATAATTTACCTTCAACAACAAAAAACTTTTGTATAAAATTCCATAAGTCAAACAAAAACCTTGTCGAATACATGAAGAATCGTTAACTTCAAAAAGAAATATTTATTAACGTTTGGAATAAACAGATTAATACAAAATTGAAATTAATTTTTTTAGGCTTTTAAATAACTAAATAATAATAATTTTTTATTTTATTTAGATCGAAGTATTTTTAAAAATAATCAATTTATTCCTACTTTTTATATATATTTCATAAAGAAATTTTTTTAAAAAAAAAAAAAAACAAGTTTAATGTTTCTCCACTGTCCGACTTGTTTTTAAAAAAAATAAAGATAAATTATTTATAAAAAAATAATTTTTCAAATAAAATCTTTCCAAAGTAAGATTTTTTTAATTAAAAAATTTCAAAAAAATACAAAAAGGCCTAAATACAAATGATTATGATACAAAAAATTTTCTTAAAAAATTAAAAAAATGGTTGAATTTCATTTTTTCTTTTTTTTGAAATCAAATTTATGAAATTATTTTTATTTTATAAATTTGATTATTTAAGTAATTTTATATTTTTATGATAATTAAAACGTTATAACAAATAATTTTTGTCTATTGTTCTTTTGGTTTAGGATCCCCTTTGTAGTCGAAATTAATCTCATCAATTACTTGTCCTGTTAAAGGGTTAAATATTTTTTGTTTTAATTTTAAAAAACGTCTATAATTACTATAAGTTGTTTCTTTTACTTTTTTATTATTTGAATTAAATTCAGTTTTATCTTTGCGGCATAAGTATTTGTTATCAATAAATCCGTAATCCATAGAATCGTTATATTGGGTTGGCGATTCATCATATGTTGATACGGTTTTTTTAATTTGTATGTTGTTATTATCTTTTTTTATTTTTGTTACTAAATATTTATTATTTTCCATTTTGTGTTCGTATTTGCTTGTTCCTGTTTGTTTACTTGATTAAAGTTTTAAAGGTACTTTTGGAATTTCTTTTTAGTGATTAAAAAAGTATCTTTTTTTTAAAATTTTATAAAAATTTAAAATTTTAAATGTTTATAAAACAATTTTAAAAGAAAGGTATTGAATATGTCTTTTCAATATTCAAAAGACGCTTATGACAACGTCAATAAGTGGAATAAACAATTTGCTTTTTTTCTTGGTATAGCTTTGGTTTTTGTTTTAGTTTTAATTAAATTTAATATTATTGCTTTAAATAAAGAAAAAATGAATTCTTTTCGTGATTCTCAAATTGAGTTAAATTTACCAATTGAAGACGCAACACATATTAATAAAGTTTTTTCTGCTTATAAAAAAGCTAAACCAGATTTAACAATTTTAGAAAGTGATATTTTAAAAGTAGAATTAACATCTGATAATTCTAAAGTTCGTATTGTTCATAAAAATAATATTGATAATTTTTCTTTGCCTATTGAAGTAAAATTAAGAAAATAAAATTTTTTAATTTTATTTTCATAAAGGAGGTTTTTAATGTCTTTTAAAGAACTACTTACCTATATTGGTATTGGTGTAATTGCTGCTGCTGGTTTATGGTTTTTTGGTTTTATTGTTATAAAATAATTTATTTATATAAAAGGAATTTCAATGAAGTTTAAAATTATTGATTTTCTTTTTGTTTTTTTTATTTTCAATTTATTTTTTTATTTTTGCGGTTTTATTTCTTATACTCCTTCGTTTTTTAATTTATTTAAATTTAATAATGAACCAACTTTTACTGAACCCGAAAAAGAAAATGAAAATTTAAAAGAAAATGAAAATTTAAAAGAAAAAGAAAATGAAAATTTAAAAGAAAAAGAAAATGAAATTTCTTATTCTTCTTTAAAAGAATTAAGCGATACACGACAACAACAACTTTTAAATAATGAAAAATATATTTTAGAAATTCAAAACCAATTAAATGAAGAAAAAAATAAATTAACGATTCAACAAGATTTAAAAAACCTCAACGAGGTTTTAATTACTGATAAACAAAAATTAAATGATTCTATTATTAATTTAAATAATCAAATCCAAGATTTATTTATTAGTGTTGAAACTTATAAAAATATGGAGGAATCTTTGAATAATAATATTTATGAATTAGAGAATAAAATAGCTAATTTAGATGATACACACCAACAATTAAGAGAAGATAAAATAAAATTATTGACTGAAATTGAAGATTTTAAAAAACAAATGAATAATTTAAATGAAAAAAATAGATTCTAACAAAATTAATAAAGATAGGTTAGAACAACAAATTAATAATTTTAAAGATGAAATTACTAATTTAAATAAACAAATTAGTTCTTTAAATACTAAAATTGTTAATTTAGAAAGAAATCGTTAATAACAATAATATTCAACAAGATACGCCACCGTCTCGTTGGGGTTGGAGACGTTTTTTTTTTAAAAAAAAAAAAAAAAATAATAAAAAAAGGTTTTTATTTTGAAAAAATATAATTCAGATGATTTATATATAAGTTCTTTTTATAAAGAGTCTTTAATTAGAAATTTTTATAATTTTTCGGAACTTTATAAAAAAAATAATTTATTTTTTAATGAAGAGTTAAATATTAAATCTCTTCAATTAGCTGCTTTAATTATTAAGTTAGATGAAAATTATTATTTATCTAAGGAAGAATATAATTTTATATTTGGACTTTTTTTGATTTGTTGGATGGTTGTTTAAATTGGATAAAGATTTTAAACTCTTGAAAAAAAAAGCGTGAGGTTTATATATTTTTTAATGGTTTAACAATTTTTTAATTAAAAAAAAAATTATGTTTTATGTATGTTTTTTTTTATTTTAGTTGAATTTAAAAATGGGGGTTATTATTTAAAATAATTGTCGTTTTTTTAAATAAGATTTAAAATATTTTTTTTAAAAA